>NZ_JBQJIK010000002.1:0-163817 GCF_052078665.1 Inquilinus sp. CA228
ACCGAGGGCAGGTCGCGCAGCCGCGAGGGCTGGGGGCGGGCGGCGTCGCCGGCCATGTCAGTAGCCCAGCAGGAACGGGTTGAAGCCGCCGCGCTCGTACTCGCCCTGCTGCATCAGCAGGTCGAGGCCGAGGCTGGCGGCGTCGTCCGCCACCGGCTCGAGATCCGCCTGCTTCACCTGGTACAGCACCTTCACATAGCGGTGGCAGCTGTCGCAGGTCTCGGCCTTCACCGTGCCGGCGCCGCCTTCGACCTCCTGGTAGCCGATGCCCTTGGTGCTGCCGCACAGCACGCATTTGATGCGGACCTGGTGCCAGTAGGTGCCGCACAGGCTGCAGGCGCAGAACCGGGTGCTGTGCATGCCGCGCCAGCCGACCACCATGGTGCTGACCGGCGGCCCGCCGCAGCAGGGGCAGGCGCCGTCGCCGACCGGCCCCAGCGCCGCGGCGTCGAGCCGCGCCGCCAGCCGGACGAAATGGACCTGCAGAATCGCCGCGACATAGACGTGCTCGGCCAGGGCGTCGGCCGGGATGGTGCCGGCCAGCACGGCCCGCACCATGCCCTCGCCCTGTGCCCGGCCGGCCGCGCACACCCGCTCCAGCGCCTCGGCCGCCGCCGGGGGCATCGCGATCTCCGCCGCGGCGCCGGTGAAGCGGTCGAAGGTCGCCGCGAAGGCGGCGTCGGGCGTGAAGCCGGTCCGGTCGAGCGGTGGCATGCCATGGGTGCGGGCGCGCGCCAGCGCCGCCTCGTCGGGCATCGCCGGCTCGGGCAGGTCGTCCTGGATCCGGTACTGCAGCTCGGCGAGGTCGGACAGGAAGCGCAGATAGGGGCCGATCTCGCTGCGCTCGGCCAGGGCCCGCAGGCGCAGGGCGCGGTCGATGAAGATCTGGTGCGGGTCCGGCAGGCGGGCAAAGGGCGGGGCCGCGACGTCGCCGATCACGGTCGGGTCGGGCCGGTCCGTATCCTCGGTCATCTGATCCTCTCACGAACCCGACGGGCCACGTGACGCGGACTCGTCTCTGCCTGGCCTAAGGGGCCGTTGTCTTGTCGGTGCCGGGTCGCCGCGCCACCAGCTCGCGCAGCCATTTGCGGTGGTGGCGCCAGGCCCAGCCGCCGGTCACCCGGCCCTTGGTCATGGCGCCGATGGTGCCACGGACCCAGATCGCCGCATAGACATGGACGATCCAGACGCAGATGGCGATCACCGCCACTGCCGCATGCACCAGGATCGCGATCCGCTTCTGCTCGATCGTGGTGAACGGGAAGAAGTACTGGTCCCAGACGACGATGCCGCTGCCGATCAACAGGATGATCAGGATCGACATGCCCCAGAACACGAATTTCTGCCCGGCATTGTACTTGCCCAGCTCGGGCAGGTTCTCCTCGCGCCCGGCCAGCACGTCGCGCGCCCGGCGCAGCCAGGTGTTGTCCTCGCTCTTCCACAGATTGGCTTTCCAGAACCGGATGAACAGGCCGGCGAAGGAGAAGAACAGGACCACGCCGATCCAGGGGTGCAGCGTCCGCGTCATCTGCCCGCCGCCGAACAGCGCGGTCAGGAAGAACAGCTTCGGATGGAACAGCGCCAGGCCGGACAGGGCCAGCAGCACCAGGCTGACCGCGGTGATCCAATGGTTGATCCGGGCGCCGACCGAGTAGCGGTCGACCGTCACCGGCTTGCCGGGATGGACGTCGTCGCCCGGCTGGATGTCGTCCGGAACGCGGCTGGTGGTCATGTCCGGTCTCTCCCCGCCAGCTCCTCGGCGTGCTCCTCATCCTCCGGCGACACCCGGTTGGCGCCGGCGAACAGGTGGTGCAGCACGCCGGCCACCGCGGCCAGGCCGATGGCGCCGAGGCCGACGACCTTGGTCACGCCCTTCCAGGCCTCGACGATCGGGCTGATGGTCGGGTTGTTCGGCAGGTTGGCATAGATCTCCGGCTTGTCGGCGTGGTGCAGCACATACATCACATGGGTGCCGCCGACGCCGGGCGGATCGTAGAGCCCGGCATGTTCGAAGCCGCGGGACTTCAGGTCCTTGATCCGGAAATCGGCCCATTCCTTCATCTCGTCCTTGGTGCCGAACACGATGGCCTGGGTCGGGCACGCCTTCTGGCAGGCCGGGCCCTGGCCGACCGCGACCCGGTCGGAGCACAGGGTGCATTTGTAGGCCTTGTGGTCGGTCTTCGAGATGCGCGGGATGTCGAAGGGGCAGCCTTTGACGCAATAGCCGCAGCCGATGCAGTTCTCGTGCACGAAATCGACGATGCCGTTCGAGTACTGCACGATGGCGCCCGGCGCCGGGCAGGCCTTCAGGCAGCCCGGGTCCTCGCAATGCATGCAGCCGTCCTTGCGGATCAGCCATTCCAGGTTCTGGGTCTCCGGGTTCTCCCATTCGGTGAAGCGCATCAGCGTGAACATGTCCGGCGTCAGGTCGTGCGGATTGTCGTAGACGCCGAAATTCTCGCCGACCGGCTCATGCGTGTCGTTCCACTCGATGCAGGCGGACTGGCACGCCTTGCAGCCGATGCATTTCGACACGTCGATCAGCTTGGCCACCTCGACCTGCCGCACGGCGGCCGGGGTGATCGTGGAGGCCGATCGGCGGATCAGATCCTGATCGCCGAATTTCGGGGCGGTCGGGGCGACGGTGGGGTTGGGGATCGGGGCGAACATGGTCTCTTCTCCCTCACGCCACCGGCGGCCCGGACGAGGCCTCGATATTGACGCAGAAGGCCTTGAACTCCGGCGTCTCGATGTTGGCGTCGCCGACGAACGGCGTCAGGACGTTCGCCCCGAAGCCCTTCTTCGCGGCGCCGATGAAGCCCCAATGGATCGGGATGCCGACGATGTGGACGGTCTTGCCGTCACAGATCAGCGGCCGGATCCGCTTGGTTACCACCGCCTTGGCGAAGACCGAGCCGCGCTTCGACCAGACCCGCACCCAGCCGCCCTTGGCGATGCCCTTCTCCTTCGCCAGCTCCTCCGAGATCTCGACGAAGAATTCCGGCTGCAGGACCGCGTTCACGTGGTTGTTCTTGGTCCAGTAGTGGAAATGCTCCGTCAGGCGGTAGGAGGTCGCGGCGTAGGGGAAGTCGGGCGATCCGATGTCCGCGAACTGGGCGAAATCATCCGCGAACACCCGGGACGCCGGGTTGCCCCGCACCTTCGGCGCGATGACGTTGGCGACCGGGCTCTCGAACGGCTCGTAATGCACCGGGAACGGGCCTTCGCGCATCATGCCGCGGGCGAACAGCCGCGAGACGCCTTCCGCGTTCATGATGAACGGCCCGACATCCTCCGGCTTCGCCGTCGGCGAGATGTCGGGGACGTCGTAGCCGGCCCATTTGCTGCCGTTCCACTCGATCAGCTTGCGCGACGGATCCCACGGCTTGCCCGAGACGTCGCAGGAGGCGCGGTTGTACAGGATCCGCCGGTTCGCCGGCCAGGCGAACGCCCAGTTCGGGAAGGTGCCGGTGTCGTCCGGGTCGGAATTGTCCTGCCGCGCCATCATGTTGCCGGCCTCGGTAAAGCAGCCGGCATAGATCCAGCAGCCGCTGGCGGTCGACCCGTCGTCGCGCAGCACGCCGAAGCCCGGCACCTGCTTGCCGGCGTCGAGGATCTTCTTGCTCGGGTCCGTCGGATCGAACAGGTCCGTGAGAGCGGACCCGTTCATCTCCTTGGCCAGCTCCTCGGCCGTCGGCTCGTTCGGGTCGGCGTAGGCCCAGTTCAGGTTCAGGATCGGGTCGGGGAAGGCCCCGCCCTCCGTCCTGTACAGCTCCTTCAGGCGCAGATGGATCTGCGACATGATCCAGACATCGGTCTTCGACTCGCCGGGGGGCGTGCCGCCGGGCCAGTGCCATTGCAGCCAGCGCCCGGAATTGACCAGCGACCCCTCGTCCTCGGCGAAGGAGGTGGTGGGCAGCTGGATCACCTCGGTCTGGATCGAGGCGGTGTCGGCATCGTTGTAGACGCCGTGGTTCTCCCAGAACCGCGCCGTCTCGGTCTCCAGCGGGTCCATCACCACCAGGAGCTTCAGCTTGGCCAGCGCGTCGGCCAGCTTGGCCTTGTTCGGGAAGGCCTGAAGCGGGTTGAACCCCTGGCAGAAATACAGGTTCACCTTGCCCTGCTTCATCAGCTCGAAGGCCCGCAGGATGTCGTAGTTGGCCACGTCGAGCTTCGGCAGCCAGTCATAGGCGAAGTCGTTCTCCGGCGTCGCCGCCGCGCCGAACATCGCCTTCTGGAAGCTGACGAAGAACTTCTTGTAGTTCTGCCAGAAGCTGGTCTGGTTCGGCCGCAGCGGCTTGAAGCCGCGGGTCGACATATAGGTGGCGAAGTCCTTTTCCGTGTCGCGCGGCAGGGTCATGTATCCCGGCAGCGCGTTGGACAGCAGCCCGATATCGGTCAGCCCCTGGATGTTGGAATGGCCGCGCAGCGCGTTCATGCCGCCGCCGCGGATGCCGATGTTGCCCAGGATCAGCTGCAGCATCGCCATGGTGCGGATGTTCTGGGCGCCCTTGGAATGCTGCGTCCAGCCCAGCGCGTACATCGAGGTCATCGCCTTGGTCGGCGACGAGGCCTCGCCGACCATCTCGGCCACCTTCAGGAACTTGTCCTTCGGGGTGCCGGTGATGCGCTCGACCATCTCCGGCGTGTAGATGGCGACGTGCTGCTTCAGCAGGTTCCAGACGCAGCGCGGATGCTGCAGCGTGTCGTCGACCACGGCAAAGCCGTCCGTGCCGATCTCGTAGTCCCAGGTCGACCGGTCGTAGTCGCGCTTCTGCTCGTCATAGCCGGTGAACAGGCCGTCGCTGTAGGTGAAGCCCTCCTTCACCAGGAAGGTGGCGTTGGTGAAGGCCTTCACATACTCCCACTGCACCTTGTCGTTCTGGATGCACTGGTTGATCAGCCCCAGCAGGAAGGCGATGTCCGTGCCCTGCCGGATCGGCGCGTAGAAATCCGCCACCGATGCCGAGCGGGTGAAGCGCGGGTCGACGACGATCAGCTTGGCGCCGCGGTTGGCCTTGGCCTCCGTGACCCATTTGAAGCCGCAGGGATGGGCTTCGGCGGCATTGCCGCCCATGATGACGACGAGATCGGTGTTCTTGATGTCGGTCCAGGAGTTCGTCATGGCTCCACGGCCGAATGTCGGGGCGAGACTCGCCACCGTCGGGCCGTGTCAGACGCGCGCCTGATTGTCGAATGCCAGAATACCGGTGCTGCGCACCACCTTGTAGGTGGCGAAGGCGGTTTCGTTGGTGGTCGCCGAGGCCGCGAGGAACCCCGTGGTCAGCCATCGGTTGACCGTCGTGCCGTCCTTGTTCTTGGCGATGAAGTTCGCGTCGCGGTCGTCCTTCATGGCCCGGGCGATCTTGTCCAGCGCCTCGCCCCAGGAGACCTGCTCGAACTTGTCGCTGCCAGCGCGCCGCAGCATCGGGTGCTGCAGCCGGGTGGCGGACCGGACCGTGTCCAGCAGCGCCGCGCCCTTCGGGCACAGCGTGCCGCGGTTGGTCGGATGGTCCGAGTCGCCCTCGATATGGGTGATCTCGGCCGTCTCGCCCTTCCGCAGGTCGCCCTTGGAGTAGAGGATGATGCCGCAGGCCACCGAGCAATAGGTGCAGGTGTTGCGGGTCTCGGTGGTGTTGGCGAGCTTGAAGGGCCTGATCGCCGCGGCGTAGGCCGCTTCGATGTCGCCGAAGCCGAAGGCCCCGAGCGTCGTGCCCGCCACACCCGCGCCGGCCCCTTTCAGGAAGCCGCGGCGCGAGAGCTTCATGTCCATCCTGGACCTCCCGGAAGCCGTTCCGCAAAAGACATACCAAATTAGGAAAAATGCTACGCTTGGAAGGGTTCCAATGTCAAACGACCGGTGGCTCGCCGGGCCGATGGATAGAACAAATTTTTCAACGACTTAATAATGACTCGCAAGGGGCGGCTGCGACCCTTTGTCGGGCATGCGGCCGCGCAGTCCCGGATTGACCCTGCGCCGGCCTTCGCCGTTTAATCCGTCCGTGGCATTCACCAGCGCTCCCGCGTGCCGGGGCCGCACGATGTCGACAGGCAAGGCCGGTTCGGTCGCCCTCGAGGGTGGCGCGACATCGACACGCCATTCGTACCCCCTTCCGCCAATTCCGAGTCCAGCGGCCGGCCATGCCGGACTGCCCGCCCATGCATGCCGACAGGGAGCCGAACCATGACCAGCCGTCGTGATGTCCTCCGGGCGGGCGTCGCCCTCTCCGCCGCATTGGCCGTCCCCGCCCTGGCCGGGCGGGCCATGGCGGCCGATGTCGTCTTCGCCCCGGCGCCGGGCGACTGGCGGCAATTCACGCTGACGACCAGGGTCGCCATTCCGCGCCCCACCGGCAGCGTCGGCCGCATCCAGGCCTGGGTGCCGCTGCCGTCGATCGAGGAGGCGGCCTGGATCCGGCCCGGCGACGCCCGGTGGGCCACCAATGCGGCGTCCGCCACGATCGAGCGCGATGCGGCCTATGGCGCCGCCATGCTGCATCTGGTCTGGGCCGAAGACGAGGCGTCGCCCAGGGCGGAGGTGATCAGCTCCGCCACGCTGCGCGACCGTGCGGTGGATCTGGCGGCGCCGGGACCGGCGCAGCCACTGACCGATGCGGAGCGGCAGCTGTATCTCCAGCCCACGGCGCTGATCCCGACGGATGGCATCGTGCGCGAGACGGCGGACCGGATCACCGCCGGCGCCGATGGCGATCTCGCCAAGGCCCGTGCGATCTATGAATGGGTGGTGCTGAACACCTTCCGCGACGCCGCCGTCCGCGGCTGCGGCATCGGCGATATCGCCTCGATGCTGCACACCGGCTATCTCGGCGGCAAATGCGCCGATCTCAATGCTCTCTATGTCGGCTTGGCGAGAGCCTCCGGCCTCCCGGCGCGCGACGTTTACGGGCTGCGGGTCGCGCCGTCGCGCTTCGGCTACAAGAGCCTCGGTGCCAACAGCCCCACCGTGACCAAGGCGCAGCATTGCCGGGCCGAGGTCCATCTGGCGGATTTCGGCTGGGTCCCGGTCGATCCCGCCGATGTGCGCAAGGTGGCGTTGGAGGAGCCGCCGGGCGGACTCGCCCTCGACGACCCGAAGGTCGCGGCAGCCCGAGGCGGCCTGTTCGGCGCCTGGGAGGGCAACTGGATCGCCTACAACGACGCGCATGATGTCGCGCTGCCCGGCAGCGCCGGCCCCGCGATCGGCTTCCTGATGTATCCTCAGGCCGAGGTCGCCGGCGTCCGGCTCGACTGCCTCGACGCCGACACCTTCGCCTACAGTATGGAAGCGGCCGAGATCTCGGCCTGATCGATCGAAAGGAAGGCGCCATGGTCCTGGCAACCCGCGACAGCGATCCCGTCCGGCTGACCAGCCTGGCGCATGGCGGCGGCTGCGGCTGCAAGCTGGCGCCCGCCGTGCTGCAGGAGCTGCTGGCCGGCCAGCCGGCCACGGCGCCGTTCCGCCAGCTTCTGGTCGGCACCGAGACCGGCGACGACGCCGCGGTGTGGCAGCTCGACGACGATCGCTGCGTCATCGCCACCACCGACTTCTTCATGCCGGTGGTCGACGACCCGCGCGATTTCGGGCGGATCGCGGCCACCAACGCGATCTCCGACGTCTACGCCATGGGCGGCCAGCCGATCTTCGCGCTCGCCATCCTCGGCATGCCGCTCGGCAAGCTGCCGGCGGAGACGGTGCGCGAGATCCTGGCCGGCGGCGCCTCGATCTGCGCCGAGGCCGGGATCCCGGTCGCCGGCGGGCATTCGATCGACGCGCCGGAGCCGATCTACGGCCTCGCCGTGATCGGCACCTGCCGGCCGTCGGAGCTGCGCCGCAACTCGGGCGCCCGGCCCGGCGACGCGCTGATCCTGACCAAGGCGCTCGGCGTCGGCATCTATTCCGCCGCCTTCAAGAAGGAGGCGCTGTCGGCCAAGGGCTATGCCGAGCTGATCGCCAGCACGACACAGCTCAACCGCATCGGCGCCGAGCTCGGGCGGGAGGAGGCGGTGCACGCCGTCACCGACGTCACCGGCTTCGGCCTGCTCGGCCATGCGCTGGAGATGGCGCGCGGCGCCGGCGTCACCCTGGCGATCCGGGACGGCGCGCCGGCGCTGTTCGCCCAGGCCGAGGCGCTGGCGCGGGACGGCTTCGTCACCGGCGCCTCGCACCGCAACTGGGCCAGCTACGGGGCCGAGGTGACGCTGCCGCCCGGCCAGCCGGAGTGGCGCCGCCACCTGCTGACCGATCCGCAGACCTCCGGCGGGCTGCTGGTCGCCTGCGCGCCGGACCGGGCCGACGCCCTGCTGGCCCGCATCACCGCCGCCGGCCACCCCGCCGCCCGCCGCATCGGCACGGTCGAGGCCGGCCCGGCCGGCGTGCGCATCGAGGCGTGAAACCTGGATCGGCATCGCGAAACCTTATGCCGAAGCGGAATAGACCAAGGAAAATTATGAATTGGCCGGTCCCCTCTGCCGGACGACATCATGACCATAATTTGGGCGTGCCCATTTGATGGGCGCAGGGCCGGCCGCCAAGGCCGGCGGCTCGGGCAGGGGGCAGTCAAGTGTCTGACAACGGCGCCATTCAGGCGGATCCGGCGACGATCCGCCCCTATCTCGACATCCCCGGCGCCAAGAGCCCGGCGCTGTCGCCGGATGGCGGGCTGCTGGCCTTCCTCGGCGACCGGACCGGCTTTCTACAGATCTGGCTGCAGCCCGCGGAAGGCGGCGCCGCCTGGCGAGCGGCGGAAACGCCGGAGCCGGTCGGCGCCCTGGCCTTCAGCCCGAAGAGCCGCGACCTGGTCTTCACCATGGATTGCGGCGGCGACGAGCGGCACCAGCTCTGGCTGATCCCCGGCGCCGACGGCGCGCCGGTGGCGCTGACCGAAGACCCGACCGTGGTCCATGTCTGGGGCGCCTGGTCGCCGGACGGCACGCGGATCGCCTATGCCGCGAACGCCTGCGACCGCTTCCACATGGACATCCATGTGATGGAGGTCGCGACCCGAGAGGCGACCTGCATCTATCGGGGCGAGCTGTTCCGCGAGGTCATGGCCTTCTTGCCGGACGGCAAGGCGCTGCTGGTGCGGGACTCCACCCGGGCGACGATGGACCAGGACCTGTTCCGGCTGGACCTCGAGACCGGCGCCTATGAGCCGCTGCTGCCACATGACGGCCGGGCGCGCTACGTCGCCGCCAAGACCCGGAAGGACGGCAGCGGCCTGTATCTGCTGACCGACCAGGGCCGGGACTTCCAGGGCATCGCCTTCCTGTCCTTCGCCGACCGCAGCCTGGGCTGGGTGGTGGCGCCGGAGGACCAGGATGTCGAGGCGATGGCGCTGTCGCCCGACCAGGGCCGCATTGCCTATGTCCTCAACGAGGAGGGCTGGAACCGCCTCCTGATCCGCGACCTCGACACGGGTGCGGAGACGGCGGTGGCGGGGCTGCCGCCCGGAGTGATCGGCTCCGTCTCCTGGCGGCCGGACGGCAGCGGCCTGGTCTTCCCGCTGGAAGGTGCCGCGACTCCGCCGGGCATCTGGAGCTGGGACATCGCCACCGGCGCCGTGAGCCGGCTGACCGACACCCCCGCGAGCGACATGATCGATGGCTTCGCCGAGCCGGAGGTGCAGCGCATCGCCAGCTTCGACGGGCTGCAGGTGCCGTTCCTGCTGTACCGGCCGCAGGGCGAGGCGCCGGAAGGTGGCTTCCGCGCGATGATCGTCGTCCATGGTGGGCCGGAGGCGCAGTGGACCCCGACCTTCCGGGCCGACATCCAGTACATGCTGGCCCGCGGCATCATGGTCGTGGCGCCGAATGTCAGGGGCAGCACCGGCTACGGCCGGCCCTACCATCAGCTCGACGATGTCGGGCTGCGCATGGACAGCGTCGCCGACCTTCGGGCCGTGCGGCTGTGGCTCGGCGCTCAGCCGGATGTCGACGAGGCCCGGATCGGCGTCTTCGGCCGGTCCTATGGCGGCTTCATGGTGCTGGCGGCGCTGACCGAATACCCCGAGCTGTGGCGCCTCGGCATCGAGTTCTACGGCATCGCCAGCTTCCACACCCTGCTGCAGACCACCGGCCCCTGGCGCCGGCGCCTGCGGGCAGCGGAATACGGCGACCCGGTCGCCGATAAGGACCTGCTCGAGCGGATCTCGCCGATCCACAAGCTGGACCGCATCTGTGTGCCGCTGCTGATGGCCCAGGGCCTCGACGACCCGCGGGTGCCGCCGGGCGAGAGCGAGATGATCTACTCCGCCCTGCGCGGCCTCGGCCGCCCGGTCGACTACATCCGCGTGCCGCATGAAGGGCACGGCTTCGCGCGGCTGGACAATCGGCATAAGGTCTTTGGCGCCGTTGCCGCCTTCCTCGACCGCCATCTCTGATTCCAGGATCGAAAGAGGGAAGACCATGCAGAATTCCGACAAGATCTGGCAGCTGGTCGACGCTAAGCGGACGGAGTTCGTGGGGCTGAGCGACCGGATCTGGGGCATGCCCGAGATCGCCTACACCGAGTACCGCTCGGTCGCCGAGCACACGGCGATGCTGCAGGCCCAGGGCTTCCGCGTGACCGAGACCCTCGCCGGCATCCCGACCGCGGTGATGGGCGAGGCGGGCGAGGGCGGGCCGGTGATCGCCATCCTCGGCGAATACGACGCCCTGCCGGGGCTGAGCCAGGAGGCCAACATCGCCGAGCCCCGGCCGCTGCCGGGCAACGGCCACGGCCATGGCTGCGGCCACAACATGCTCGGCTCCTCCGCCCTGCTGGCCGCCACCGCGGTGAAAGACTTCCTGGCTGCGACCGGCCGGCCCGGGCGGGTGCGCTACTATGGCTGCCCGGCGGAGGAGGGCGGGGCGGCCAAGGCCTTCATGGTGCGCGCCGGCGCCTTCGAGGATGTCGACATCGCCATCACCTGGCATCCGGCGTCGCTGACCCGGGTCGACGAGGCGCTGTCGCTGGCCAACACCCGGATGGATTTCCACTTCACCGGCCGCGCCTCGCATGCCGCCGCGGCGCCGCATCTCGGCCGCAGCGCGCTGGATGCCGTCGAGCTGATGAATGTCGGCGTCAACTACATGCGCGAGCACATGCCGTCCGACGCCCGCATCCACTACGCCATGATCGATTCCGGCGGCATCGCGCCCAATGTCGTGCAGGCCTCGGCCAAGGTCCGCTACGCCATCCGCGCCCGCGACCTGGCCGGCATGCTGGCGCTGAACGAGCGGGTCAGGAAGATCGCCCACGGCGCCGCGATGATGACCGAGACCTCGGTCGCGATCTCGATCATGAGCGCCGTCTCCAACATGCTCGGCAACACGCCGCTGGAGGAGGCCATGCACCAGCACCTGCTGCGCCTCGGCCCGGTGCCCTTCGACGCGGCGGACCGCGACTACGCCGCCCAGATCCAGGCGACGCTGAGCGAGGAGGACATCCTCACCGACTATCGCCGCGTCGGCGTGCCGCCGCGCAAGGACCTGCCGCTGTGCGACTTCATCGTGCCGAAGGACTCCAGGGGCGAGCCGATGATCGGGTCGACCGACGTCGCCGATGTCAGCTGGGTGGTGCCGACGGTGCAGGCGCGGGTCGCCACCCATGCCATCGGCACGCCGGGCCATTCCTGGCAGATCACCGCCCAGGGCATGGCGCCGGCCGCGCACAAGGGCATGGTCCACGCCGCCAAGGTCATGGCCGGCACGGCGCTGGATGTGATGAATGACGAGCTGCTGATGGCCCGGGCCAAGCAGGACCACCAGGAGCGGGTTGCGGCGACGCCCTATGTCTGCCCGATCCCGGCGGAGGTCCAGCCGCCGCTGCAGCCGCGGCCGAAGGCGGCCTGATCCCGCGGGACAAGCCGGCCCGGGGAACGAGGCCGGCATCCCGGACGAAGGTCGCGGAGGGCGCCGGACAACAATCTCAGAACAAGCACGGAGGCTCGATCCATGTTCGCCCGTCCGATCCCGGCGCCGCCCGGATCCCGCCCGCTCCGCCGCGCCCTCGGCGCGGTCTGCGGCGCCGCCATCCTTGCGGCGCCTGTCGCCGCCGGGGCGGCCACGCCATCGAACGCGCTGGTCATGGCCTGGAACATCGACGCGATCAGCACCTTCGACCCGGCCCAGATCGGCGAGGTGGTGACCAACGAGATCGTGCAGAACACCTGCGATTCCCTGGTCGATTTCGACCCGGCGGACGAGACCAAGGTGATCCCGCTCTTCGCCGAACGCTGGGACGTCTCGGACGACCGGCTGCAGATCACCTTCCATCTGCGCAAGGGCGCCACCTTCCCGTCCGGCAACCCGGTCACCGCGGCCGAGACCGCCTGGTCGATGCAGCGCGTGGTCAAGCTCGGCTTCGGCAATGCGGCGACGCTGACCGAATACGGCTTCACCAAGGACAAGGTCGAGACGCAGATCACCGCGCCCGACGACGCCACGCTGGTCATGAAGCTGGACAAGCCCTACCCGACCAACCTGGTGCTGCAGGCGATCGCCGCCAACCGCGTCTCCGCCACCATGGACAAGACGACCATCCTGGCCAATGAGGTGAACGGCGACCTCGGCAACAAGTATCTGGCGACCCACACCGAATGCGTCGGGCCCTACCGGCTGGCGCAATGGAATGCCGGCGAGGCCGTGGTCCTGCAGGCGAACGACAAGTATTGGGGCGAGCCGCCGGCGCTGAAGCGCGTGCTGATCCGTCATGTCGCGGAGGCCGGGACGCAGCGCCTGCTGCTGACCCAGGGCGATGTCGACGTCGCCCGCGACCTGACGCCGGAGGACATGAAGGACCTGGAAGGCTCGCCGGATGTGTCGATCGTCCGGGTGATCAAGCCGCAGCTGTTCTTCTGGACCTTCAACAACGCCGACCCGATCTTCTCGAACGAGAAGGTCCGCCTGGCGATGCGCTACCTGATCGACTATGACGGCCTGGCCAAGACGGTGATGACCTACACCGGCGTGCCGCGGGCGAGCTTCGTCCAGATCGGCGCGGTCGGCGCGCTGGACGAGAAGGAGGGGCAGCCCTTCTCGCTCGACCTCGACAAGGCCAAGGCGCTGCTGGCCGAGGCCGGCTACCCGAACGGCTTCAAGGCCACCGTGTTCATCGGCACCCTGCCGCATTCCGGCCCGATCGCGCAGAGCGTGCAGCAGAACGCCGCCAAGGTCGGCGTCGAGCTGACGCTGGAGCGGATGGCCAACGCCCAGCTGTTCAGCCGGGTCCGCGGCCGTGAGTTCCAGACCGCGATGCAGGCCTGGCAGACCGGTGTGCCCGACGCCCATGGCAATGCCTCCCGGCTGGTCTACAACCCGGACAACCGGGCCGAGGCGAAGCTGACCCAGTACCCGGCCTGGCGCGCCGCCTTCTATTCCGAGGATGCGAACAAGAAGGTCGACGCGGCGCTGCTGGAGCCGGATCCGGAGAAGCGGAACGCGATCTACCGCGACCTGCAGCTGCAGATCATGCAGCAGGGGCCGATGGCGATCATGTTCCAGATGTACAACCCCGCCGCGATCCGCAAGTCGCTGAAGAACTGGACCTGGAACGGCTTCCGCACCTACTACGATCCGGTCAGCAAGTAGCGACGCCGGACAATCATTTCAGAACAGCACGGAGGCTCCACGATGCTCGCTGCTTCGAGTCCGGCGCCGCCCGGATCCCATCCGCTTCGTCTCATCCTCGGCGCGGTCTGCGGCGCCGCCATCCTCGCGGCGCCCTTCGCCGCCGGGGCCGCCACGCCGTCGAACGCGCTGGTCATGGCCTGGAACATCGACGCGATCAGCACCTTCGACCCGGCCCAGATCGGCGAGGTGGTGACCAACGAGATCGTGCAGGGCATCTGCGACCCGCTGGTCGATGTCGATCCGGCGGACGAGACCAAGGTGGTCCCGCTTTTCGCCGAGAGCTGGGACGTCTCGGACGACCACCAGCAGATCACCTTCCATCTGCGCAAGGGCGCCGTCTTTCCCTCCGGCAATCCGGCGACGGCGGCCGAGACGGCGTGGTCGATGCAGCGCGTGGTCAAGCTCGGCTTCGGCAATGCGGCGACGCTGAACGAGTACGGCTTCACCAAGGATAAGGTCGACACCCAGATCACCGCCCCGGACGACGCCACCCTCGTCCTCAAGCTCGACAAGCCCTATCCGACCAACCTGGTCCTGCAGGGGATCGCCGCGAACCGCGTCTCCTTCACCCATGATCGCAAGACCATCCTGGCCAACGAGGTGAACGGCGATCTCGGCAACAAGTACCTGGCGACCCGCACCGAATGCCTCGGCCCCTACCGGCTGGTGCAGTGGAACGCCGGCGAGGCCGTGGTGCTGCAGGCCAACGACACATATTGGGGCACGGCGCCGGCCCTGAAGCGCATCCTGATCCGCCATGTGGCGGAGGCAGGGACCCAGCGCCTGCTGCTGACCCAGGGCGATGTCGACGTCGCGCGCGATCTGACGCCGGAAGACCTCAAGGATCTGGAGTCCTCGCCGGACGTGTCGATCGTCCGGGTCCTCAGGCCGCAGCTGTTCTATTGGGCTTTCAACACCGCCGACCCGATCTTCGCGAACGAGAAGGTGCGCCTGGCGATGCGCTACCTGATCGACTATGACGGCCTCGGCAAGACCGTGATGTCGTATATCGGCGTGCCGCGGGCCAGCTTCGCCCAGATCGGCGCGGTCGGCGCGCTGGACGAGGCCGAGGGGCAGCCCTTCTCGCTCGACCTCGACAAGGCCAAGGCGCTGCTGGCCGAGGCCGGCTACCCCGACGGCTTCAAGGCCAGCGTCTTCATCGGCACCCTGCCGCATGCCGCGCCGGTTGCGCAGAGCGTGCAGCAGAACGCCGCCAGGATCGGCGTCGAGCTGACGGTGGAGCGGATGGCCAACGCCCAGCTGTTCAGCCGGGTGCGCGGCCGGGATTTCCAGACCTCGATGTCGTCGTGGCAGACCAGCGTGCCCGATGCGCATGGCAACGCCTCCCGGCTGATCTACAACCCGGACAATCGGGCCGAGGCGAAGCTGACCCAGAATCCGAGCTGGAACGCCTCCTTTTATTCCGAGGCGGCCAACCGGAAGATCGAGACGGCGCTGCTGGAGGAGGATCCGGAGAAGCGGAACGCGCTCTATCGCGACCTGCAGCTGCAGATGATGCAGCAGGGTCCCAGCGCCATCATGTTCCAGATGTACAATGTCGCCGGCATCCGCAAGACGTTGAAGAACTGGAGCTGGAACGGCTTCCGGACCTATTACGAAACCGTCGCCAAGTAGCGCCATGGTCGACGCCCCCATCGCCACGCCCCGCCCGCTGGCGGCCCCAGGACGGACCGCGCTGTCGTCCTGGGCGCTGGCCGCCGGCCGGACCGTCCTGTCCGTCGCCGTCACGCTGTTCGGGCTGGCCGCGTTGACCTTCTTCATCGGGCGGATGCTGCCGCTCGACCCGGTCGCCGCCATCCTCGGCGACAACGCCACCCAGGCGGCCTATGATGCGATGTATAGCCAGCTCGGGCTGGACCAGCCGATCTGGATCCAGTTCCTGCGCTACCTGCGCGACATCGTCAGCCTCGACCTCGGCACGGCCCTGACCACGGGCAAGCCGGTGGTCGAGGACATCGCCCGGGTGTTCCCGGCGACGCTGGAGCTGGCGACGGTCGCCATCCTCATCGGCACCGGCCTCGGCATCCCCTTCGGCGTGCTGGCGGCGATGTATCGCGACAGCTCGGTCGACCACATTGTGCGCGTGGTCGGCCTGCTGGGCTATTCGGCGCCGACCTTCTGGCTCGGGCTGATGGGGCTGGTGCTGTTCTACGCCACGCTGGGGTGGGTCGGCGGGCCCGGGCGCATCGACTTCATGTACGAATACGACATCGAGCCGATGACCGGCTTCCTGCTGCTCGACACCGCGCTGCAGGGGCAGTGGGAGGCGTTCGCCGACGTCTTCAGCCACGTCATCCTGCCGGCCTCGATCCTCGGCTTCAGCGCGCTGGCCTATATCAGCCGAATGACCCGCAGCTTCATGATCGAGCAGCTGGGCCAGGAATATGTGGTGGCGGCGCGGGTCAAGGGCCTGTCCTGGGCCCGCACCGTCTGGATCCACGCCTTCCGCAACATCGCGGTGCAGGTGGTGACGGTGGTGGCCCTGTCCTACGCCTTCCTGCTGGAAGGGGCGGTGCTGACCGAGACGGTCTTCGCCTGGCCCGGCTTCGGCCGCTACCTGACCAACACGCTGCTGGCCGGTGACATGAACGCGGTGGTCGGCTGCACGCTGCTGATCGGCGTCATCTTCGTCACGCTGAACCTGGTGTGCGACCTGCTGTACCGCATCTTCGACCCTCGCACCCGATGAGCGCGGACATGCCCAGCGACATCGCTTCACGACCCGGCTCGATCAGGGCCTGGCTGCATGCCCCGGTCCCGGCCTCGCCGATGCAGGCCCGCGCCCAGCAGCTCTGGCTCAAGCTGCTGCGGCTGGTCGGCAACCCCCCGGCGCTGCTGGGGCTGGCCATCCTCCTGATCATGGTGGTGATGGCGGTGTTCGCGCCGCTGATCGCGACCCACGACATCTACGCCCAGGACCTCGCCACCCGGTTGCAGCCGCCATCGGCCGCGCATTTCCTCGGCACCGACGAGCTCGGCCGCGACGTGTTCAGCCGCATCGTCTTCGGCGCCCGGATCACGCTCTACATCGCCGTGCTGACGGCGCTGATCGTGGCGCCGATCGGCCTCTTGATCGGCACCACCTCGGGCTATCTCGGCGGCTGGGTCGACATCGTGCTGATGCGCGTCGTCGACATCTTCCTGGCCTTCCCCAGCCTGGTGCTGGCGCTGGCCTTCGTCGCCGCGCTCGGACCCGGCATCCAGAACGCGATCATCGCCATCTCGCTGGCCGCCTGGCCGCCGATCGCGCGGCTGGCGCGGGCCGAGACGCTGTCGATCCGGTCCTCCGACTACATCGCCGCGGTCCGGCTGCAGGGGGCGTCGTCGCTGCGGATCATCCTGTCCCATGTGGTGCCGATGTGCCTGCCCTCGGTGGTGGTGCGGATCACGCTCAACATGGCGGCGATCATCCTCACCGCCGCCGGTCTCGGCTTCCTCGGCCTCGGCGCCCAGCCTCCCAGCCCGGAATGGGGGGCGATGCTGTCCAGCGGCCGCGAATTCGTGCTGACCAGCTGGTGGATCGCGGCGATCCCCGGCTGCGCCATCCTGCTCACCAGCCTGGCCTTCAACCTGTTCGGCGACGGGCTGCGCGACATCCTGGATCCCCGCCATGGTTGAACCATTGCTCCAGGTCGAGGATCTGCGCATCGACTTTTCGGGAGGCCGCGGCACCATCCAGGCCGTGCGCGGCATCTCCTTCGCCATCGGGCGCGAGAAGGTCGGCATCGTCGGCGAATCCGGCTCCGGCAAGTCGCTGACCGGCCGGGCGGTGCTGAAGCTGACGCCCAAGGCGGCGCGGGTGACGGCGCGGCGGCTCGACTTCGACGGCATCGACCTGCTCGCCGCCTCGGAGCGGCGGATGCGGGCGATCCGCGGCAACCGCATCTCGATGATCCTGCAGGACCCGAAATTCTCGCTGAACCCGCTGATGCGGGTGGGCCGGCAGATCACCGAGGCCTACCGGCTGCACCACCGGGTCGGCGCGCGCGAGGCGAAGGCGCGGGCGCTGGAGATGCTGGACGCCGTCCACATCCGCGACCCCGAGCGCGTCTTCCGCCTGTTCCCGCACGAGGTCTCGGGCGGCATGGGGCAGCGGATCATGATCGCGATGATGCTGATCCCGGAGCCGGACCTGATCATCGCCGACGAGCCGACCTCGGCGCTCGACGTCACGGTGCGGCGGCAGGTGCTGACCATCCTCGACGAATTGGTGACCCGGCGCGGCACCGGGCTGATGTTCATCAGCCACGACCTCAACCTGGTGGCGGATTTCTGCGACCGGGTGCTGGTGATGTATGCCGGACGGATCATGGAGGACCTGCCGGCGCGGGAGCTGCACCGGGCGCGCCACCCCTACACCCGGGCGCTGCTCGACAGCCTGCCGCAACTCGACCGGCCGGTCGACACGCTGCAGGTGCCGAGCCGCGATCCGGCCTGGCTCGACGGTCCGACCTTCCAGGCGGGGGCCGCGGCATGACCGACACGATCCTGGAGGCGGTCGGCCTGCGCGTCACCTTCGGCTCCGGCGCGGCGGCGATGACCGCGGTCGACGACGTGTCCTTCGTCCTTCGGCAGGGTGAGTCCTTCGGCCTGATCGGCGAATCCGGCTGCGGCAAGTCGACCGTCCTGCGCGCCCTGGCCGGGCTCAACACCGGCTATGACGGGTCGATCCTGTTCCGCGACCGCGAGGTGCCGCGCAAGCGCGACAAGGCGTTCTTCCGCCGGGTCCAGATGGTGTTCCAGGACCCCTATGCCTCGCTGCATCCGCGCAAGATGGTGCGGTCCGTGCTGTCCGAGCCGCTCAGGATCCACGGCTTCGACCGGCAGGAGCAGCGGATCGACGCGGCGCTCGATGCGGTCGGTCTCGGCCGCGCCTTCCGCTACCGCTATCCGCACGAGCTGTCGGGCGGGCAGCGCCAACGCGTCGCCATCGCCCGCAGCCTGATCATCGAGCCGGAGATCCTGCTGCTGGACGAGCCGACCTCGGCGCTGGACGTCTCGGTCCAGGCCGAGATCCTGAACCTGCTCAAGGCGCTGCGGCGCGACCGCGGCCTGACCTATCTGATGGTGACCCACGACCTCCCGGTCATCGCCCATCTCTGCGATCGCATCGCCATGATGAACGGCGGCCGCATCGTCGAGGAGATGACGGCCCAGGGCGTCCGCGCCCGCCAGGCGCAGGACGCCTACACGCGCAGCTTCCTGGAGGCGAGCATCGGCTACCGGCCGGCGCCCGTGGCGGAAGAGGCGGTGGCATCGTGAGACTGTTGAGCTCAGCCGAACTGGCCGAGGCCGATCATTGGCCCGGCGCGATCTGGGAGATGGTCGAGGACATCCGGTCCGCAGGATGGTCGCTCGATCACCTCGACCGCGTCTGGGCCCAGGCCGACCGGATCGGCACCGCCGCCCTGATGATCGTGCAGGGCGGACGGGTGATCGCCAGCCGCGGCGACGTCACCCGGCGCTATCTGTGCCGTTCGATCCGCAAGAGCTTCCTCAGCGCCCTGATCGGCACGCATCGGGGTGACGGCGCCATCGACCTGTCGCTGACCCTGGACAAGCTCGGCATCGACGACCGCGAGGGTCTGAGCGAGCGCGAGAAGCAGGCGACGGTCTATGACCTGCTGACCGCCCGGTCCGGCATCTACCATCCGGCGGGCTACGAGACGCCGTGGATGACGTCGCTGAAGCCGCCGCGCCATGCCCACGCGCCGGGCACGGTCTGGTGCTACAGCAACTGGGACTTCAACGCGCTCGGCACGATCTACACGCAACTGACCAGCCTCGGCATCCACGCCGCCTTCCGCGACCGGATCGCCGTGCCGCTGGGCATGCAGGATTTCCGCTTCGATGCGGAACGGGCGGATGGCTGGCTGCAGCCCGATCCGTGCTCGGTCCACCCGGCCTATCCGTTCCGGATGTCGACCCGCGACCTCGCGCGCTTCGGCCTGCTGTTCCTGCGCGACGGCCGGTGGGGAGAGCGCGAAGTGGTGCCGCAGAGCTGGGCGGCGGAGAGCGTGCTGCCCTATTCCGACGCCGGGCCGCGCGGCGCCTATGGCTACATGTGGTGGGTGGCGCGGCAGGGCATCGCCTTCCCGGGCGTGATCGTGCCGGAGGGCAGCTACAGCGCCCAGGGCGCCGGCGGCCATGTCTGCATCGTCATCCCGCCGCTCGACCTCGTCATCGTCCACCGCGCCGACACCGAGGTTAAGGGAAAGGAGATCGACCGGTTCCAGTTCGGCCGGCTGCTCGCCCTGATCCTCGACGCCCGCAGGGCCGGCATGGCCGCCTGAGCCGGAGGAACCATGGTCAGCATCATCGAGGCGATCGCACGCTGGAGCCGCTCCGGGGTCGAGTTCGGCGATCTCGCCCGGCTGCGGGCGCGCCACGCCATCGCCGACACCATCGGCTGCATGCTGGCCGGGGCCGGCGACTCGACGGTGCAGGCGGTGCGCGCCGCCTTCGCCGGTTCGATCGCCGCCGGCCCGCGCTGCAATCTGGCCGGCGGCGGACAGGCGGCGGAAGAGCTGTCCGCCCTGGTCAACGGCACGGCGGCGCATGCCCTCGACTACGACGACAACTTCCGCCCGGCCTGCAGCCACGCCTCGGCGGTGCTGGTGCCGGCGCTGCTCGGCCCGGCGCTGGCCCGCGGCGTATCGGGGCGAGCGCTGGTCGACGCCTATCTGGTCGGGCTGGAGGCGCAGGCCGCGGTCGGGCGCGGGGTCAACCCGTCGCACTACACTGCGGGCTGGCACTCCACCTCGACGGTCGGCTGCATCGGCACCGCGGCGGGCGTCGCCTGGCTGCGCGGACTCGACGAGGCCGGCATCGCCCGGGCCATGAGCCTCGCGGTCAGCATGGCCGCCGGGGTCAAGGGGCAGTTCGGCACGCCGGCCAAGCCGCTGCATGCCGGCCTGGCCGCACGCAACGCGGTCGAGGCGGCGGCGCTGGCGGAATGCGGCATGACCGGCCGGCTCGACATCCTCGAAGCGCCGCAGGGCTTCCGCGAGCTGTTTGGCGGGCCGGACGCCACGGGCTGGAACGGTGTCACGATCGGCGCGCCGCATGTGATCGAGAGCGACGGGCTGATGCCGAAGCGCCATCCCTGCTGCGGCTCGACCCACAACGCGGTCGACATCGTTCTCGACCTCCGGGCGCAGCACGGCTTCGCGGCCGCCGAGGCGGTGGCGGTGGAGACGCTGGTCGGCATCGTCAACCGGCGCAACCTGGCCTATCCGCGGCCGGAGGACGAGATGCAGGCACGCTTCTCGATGCAGTACTGCATCGCCCTGGCGCTGCTGAAGGACCGGCTGGAGCTGTCTGACTTCACCCCCGAGGTGGTCGGGGCCGGGCCGGTGCGCGCCCTGCTGCCGCGAATCAGCATGACATCCCATTCGGCGGAGGAGGAGCGGGCGGCCGGGCGACCGCTGCCGCACCGGGTCACCATCCGCCTCGCCGACGGCCGGGTGCTGTCGGGCGAGCGCGGCGAGGCCAAGGGCACCATCGCCGACCCGTTCGACGACGCCGACCGAAGGGCCAAGTTCGCCGATTGCTGCCGCGGCACGCTCGACGCTGGTGAGGTCGACCGCCTGCACGACCGCCTCGACCGGCTGGACGAGCAGGAGACCCTGACGTTCCTCGAACAGCCGCTCGCGCTGGCCGGTCAGACCGCCGAGATGCGGCGGGGCGGCGGCACCGCTTCCCGCCAGTCGGGAACGGCCGACCAGAACCGGTCCACGCAGGGGCGGCTGGCGGTAGAGGCGCGGTAGAGGCGGATCTCGACATCCAGCGTCCAGGTCGGGTTGCCGGCCCGGACCAGGGTGCCGGAGCGGAGCTCCTCCGCGATCAGGCTTTCCGGGATCCAGGCCAGGCCGCGCCCGGCCAGGGCCATCGCCTTGAGCCCGGCCGACATCGCGTTCTCATAGACCACGGCGAGCGGCAGCGGGCGCCCGGCGAACAGCTTGACCAGGCCATGGCCGAAGAAGGAGCCGGTGCCGTAGCTGAGATACTGGATCGGCCCGCCGCCGCTGTCGATCGCGTGCAGCGGCCGGCCGCGGGCGTCGGGCGCGGAGACCGGGATGACCCGCTCCTCGCCCAGGCAGCGGTGCTCGCAATAGGCGATGTCGCTCATCAGCGGCACCGATTCATGGGCGTAGGTCAGCAGGAAGTCGCAGTGGCCGTCGAGCAGCGTGGCGATGATGCCGGCGAAGGTCGGCCGCGTCTCGAAGCGGGTGCGCAGCGGGCCGAGCTGGCTCTCCAGCCGCCGGATCCAGGTCGGGAAGAAGGTCAGGGACAGGGTGTTCAGCGTGGCGAAGGACAGGGTCTCCGCCGCGGCGTCGTGCCGGTGCCGCAGGTCGATCCGAGTCTGGTGCACGAGATCCAGGATCTTTCGCGCCCGCGGCAGGAAATCCTGGCCTTCCAGGGTCAGGCGCACCGGATAGCTGGTGCGGTCGAACAGCGGCACGCCGATCCAGGTCTCGAGCTGCCGGATGCGGCGGCTGAGGGCGGATTGCGTGACGTGGCGCTCCTCCGCGGATCGGGAGAAGCTCGATGTCGCGGACAGGCTGAGAAAATCTTCCAGCCATTTGACTTCCATCAGGGGCCTCCGGGTTCGGGGCAGCTCCGACACGCGATCTCGACGGATGGGACCGGGGACTGGCCGGGAAACGACGGTCCTCGCTGCGCGATACTGCGTCATCCGCGGCGACTGTGGAACCGCAGCGCATGCAGGTGGCGTACCAGCCGCAGATCCGCTGGCCGCCGGGATACTCCGGCAGGCCGGTGGTGACCAGGGGACAGGCACGATCCGGCGATGTGATCAAGGCGTGGGCAGGAGGCCCCGAGGACGGGCGTCCTCCGCGGACGCTCTCACCGGTCTCCGGAGCGGGCGGCGAAAGCCCGGGCGCCCGGCAGCGACAGGCTCTCCATGTCCCGGCCGGGCAGGTCGGGGAATTCCGCCGCGGCCAGCCGGGTCAGGACAGTGCCGGGCGGCATCTCCAGGAAGGCCGCGGCGCCGTGCTCTGCCATCAGGGTGACGCTGTCGGACCAGCGCACCGGATGGGCCAGGTTGGTCGCCAGCTCCTCCCGCACCGCGGCGGCGTCGCGCAGAACCCGGGCCCGCCGGTTGCCGACCATGGCAATGCACGGCGCCGTCACCGGTGCCGACTCGACCGCTGCCGTCAGGGCCGCCGCGGCCCCGTCCATCAGTGGGCAGTGCGACGGCACGGCCACGGCCAGCCGCTCCGCCCGCCGCGCGCCGGCCTGCTGCGCGGCCTCGATCGCGCGGTCCAGCGCGGCGTTGGCGCCGCTCAGCACGAACTCCGCCGGCCCGTTGAGATTGGCGAGGT
This sequence comes from Inquilinus sp. CA228, assembly GCF_052078665.1. NCBI lineage: Bacteria > Pseudomonadati > Pseudomonadota > Alphaproteobacteria > Rhodospirillales > Rhodospirillaceae > Inquilinus > Inquilinus sp. CA228. Next base: position 22,980 of record NZ_JBQJIK010000002.1, read on the forward strand.
AGAGGGGTGCGGCCGCGTCGTGGATGGTGCCGATGATCGCCTCGACCCGGCGCTGCGGCAGACCGGTCACCGCGAGCATGCCGAATCCGGCCGGGCAAGCCTGCTCCATCAGCCGCGCCCGGCGGTCGACCAGGCGCAGCGCGTCGGGGAAGGCGAGGGCGCCGGCCGTCACCGCGGCGGCGAAGGACCCGACCGACAGGCCCGCGACCATGGCCGGAACGACGCCCTCCGCCGCCAGCGCCCGCGCCGTGGCGACGCCGGCGACGAGCAGTCCGAGCTGCACCGCCACCGTCGATCGCAGGGCGGCGTCGCTGTCCAGTTCCAGGACCTCCCGCCCGAGCACGGCCGTGGCCTCCGCCAGCGTCGCCGCGACGGCCGGATGGTCCGGCAGCCGGTGCAGGAAGCCGGGGCTCTGCGCCCCCTGGCCGGGGAACAGGAAGGCGATGCTCATGCAACCGGCTCGGCCCAGGGATCGCGGACCAGCCGCGGCCCGGTCGGGGTCTTGACCACAACGGTGCCGCCGGCGGCGATCTCGGCCAGGCTGCAGGCGCCGAGCGGTGTCTCCACCGCGACGTCGATGCGGACCGGCAGTGCCGCCAGAGCGGCCAGGAGGCGGCCGGCCGCGTCGGGCCCAATCCGACCCGGGGCACGCAGGACGATGTCGAGATCGCTATCGGGGTTTGCCGTGGAGCGGCCGGTAGCGAGCTCGAAGCCGACGCTGCCGGCCGGCCCCCAATCCGATCGTGAGAACAGGGCAGCGACGGCGTCGAGCCCGGTCAGGGCCGGGATTTCAGCCCGGCGCGGATGCTTCTCCCAGGCTCGGGCAGCGGCCAGATCCTCAGGTGTGCGGCACTCGACGACTGCGCCCGGCGGTAGCCAGGCGGCACACCGTTCGGAGCGGCCCGACCCGCGGATGCCAATCGGCAGCAGGCCGCCGAAGGGCAGCGCCCGGCGCACCACCACCCACGGTGCCGCCGCCAGCGACGACGCTGCCCAGCCGGGCAGATCCTTCGTGAACTCCGCGATGGCAGTGACATCGATCCGCAGCAGGTCGTGTGGGACCGTGACGAACCGTTCGCGTTGCCTCTCTCGCTGTGGCTTTTCATCCTCCCCCTCCCCCCGCGGGAGGGGGTAGGGGGAGGGGGTGTCGACGGCGAGAACCGGCTCGGGATCACTCAGGAAATCTGCGAGGTCGTGCCGACGCTCACCATCAATTCCCGCGGCGCCAAACCCCTCCCCCTTCCCCCCTCCCGCAAGGGGAGGGGGAGGGTAAGAGAGATCGATCGGCCCAAAGGCCGACACGACGGGGAGCCCGCCGCTCATCTCACTCGGCGTCCCATTGCTCGGCCAGCCGCCGGCGGACCTCGATCGAGGCGGGCCGGCCCTGCTGGGCCGCCGGGGAGGTCAGGCGAGAGGACAGGTCGCGGGAGCCACCGGCCCGGATATCGGCCACCGCCGCCGCCAGCTCGGCCCGCACCCGCTCGACATCCGCGGCGCCCGGGGCATCGGCCGACACGCCCTCGATCAGCCCATGCAGCAGGCCGAGCCCGGCATAGGCGCGGATGCCATAGGCCATCGGCGGGATCTGCTCGCCCAGCCGGTCGAGCTCGGCGACCGTGCGGCGGGTGACGCGCGCCGCGGCCTCGCGGCCCATGGCGTGCACCAGCACGCCGTCATCGGCCAGGGCCAGAATCCGGTTGGCCTGGTAGCCATGGGCCAGGAAGGCGCCGGACATCGCCTTGCCGACCAGGAGCGCCACCACCGGATGGCCGGCCAGCCGGGCCGCGGCATAGGCGTCGGCCGCCGCGGCGCAGGCCAGGTGGATGCCCAGCATCTCCTCCTGCCGTCCATAGGCTTGGCTGGTGACGTCGACCACCGCGACGATCGGGCGGCGGAGGGTCCCGTCCCGGTCGGCGTCGATGACCTCGCGCACCGCCGCCGCCAGGCCCCAGCCCTCGTCCAGCCCGACCTCGCCGTGCCGGGCCCGCGGGAAGCGGTTGGCCGGATCGGGCACCACCGCGATGAAGCGCGCCGCCTCGCCGCCCAGCGGTGCGTCGGCGGACAGCACGGTCGAGGTGCCGTCGACGGCCATTCCCGTTCCGGCCAGGGCCGAGAGCCAGATCCGGCCCCGGCCGTCGGATGACATGCTGCTCATGACACGCTCTCCTCGCCCCACAATTCCCGCAGCCTCTCCGGCGTCGGCGGCGCGGCCGGGTCGATCGCCGCCAGCCGCGCCCGGTACAGCTCGACTGCAGCGCTGCGGTGCTGCCGCGGCAGGCCGGCGGCGAAGGCCGCGCGCACCGCGTCGGCGATCGCCCCGGCATCGTCCGCGACCAGCGCGTCGACGAAGCCGGCGGCCCGGCGCTGCTCGCCGCCGATCAGGCTCCAGATCAGCTTGCGGTCGGAGGAGTCCAGCTCCTCGATCCCCGCCTCCTGCTCGATCACCTCCGGCCCGTTCATGCCGAGCCGGGCCTGCCGGGTGACGATCAGCGTGCTGCACAGCGTCGCGGCCAGCGACATGCCGCCGAAGCAGCCGACCATGCCGGAGATCACCCCGACCACCGGCACGCGCGGCCGCAGCGCCAGGATTCCGGCCTGGATCTCGGCGATGGCGGCGAGGCCCAGATTGGCCTCCTGCAGCCGCACGCCGCCGGTCTCGAACAGGATCACCGGCCGGGTCGGGATGCCGCGCTCATGGTCGGCCAGCGCGCGCTCCAGCGCGCCGGCGATCTTGGCGCCGGCGACCTCGCCCATGCTGCCGCCCTGATAGGCGCTCTCGATCGCGGCGACGACCGCGGGCCGGCCGTCGATGCGGCCGCGGGCCAGCACCACCCCGTCGTCGGATTGGGCGACGATGCCCTGCAGCGGCAGCCAGGGCGAGACCAGGCGATCGAACGGCCCGAGGATCTCGCGGAAGCTGCCGTCATCCAGCAGCGCGCGGGCCCGGTCGCGGGCGGTCAGCTCGATGAAGCTGTTGCGGGTTGCGATGGCGTTCATGACCTGGTGGCCTCCACCGCCTGCTCCAGGCGCAGCGCCACCATGCCGGGCGTGGCGCCGAAATCGTTGATCTCGACCGCGGCGGCGACGCCGTGGCGGGCGATGAACCGGTCCAGCACCGCCCGCCACACCGCGCCGTAGCCGTCGACGCTGGTGGTGACGCGGATATGGGCCTGGCCGTCCGGCGAGGGCTCGATCAGCACCTCGAGATTGCCGGAGCCGACGACGCCGACATGGGCGCGCTGCGGCACGGTCTCGGTGGCGGGGTAGTCGAAGCTCAGGCGTTCCATGGGGCGAAGCTCCGGTCGATGCGGTCGAGGAACAGGGTGGCGGCCAGCAGGTCCGCCGAGCCGCCGGGCGACACCCAGCGGGACAGGAGGTCGGCGTCGAGCGCCAGCAGCGCCGCGTGGCCGGCCGGGGTGGCGGTGCCGCCGGCGGCGAGCACGGCGCGGGCGCCGGACTGCGCCGCCGCCAGCGCCGGGCGGCCGCCGCGATGCAGCAGGCAGGTGTCGTCGAGCGACGCTATGACCGCCAGCAGCGCGTCCAGCCGCGCCTCGGTCTCATTGGCCCCGGCGGCGCGGCTGGCCCGCAGGGCGGGCAGGGCGATCGCCACGACATGCGGGAAGCCGGCCTGGGCCTCGCCGCGGGCGCCTACCGCGCCATGCGCCTGCCGCACCCGCTCGCCGTTGCTCGATGCCTGTGGCGCGAAGCGGTCGGGCCAGCGCGCGATCTCGGCGGCCGTGCCGGCGATGTGGCGGGAGCCGGCCGGGCCGACGATCACCGTCCCGGCCAGCAGCAGACCCAGCGCCCAGATCGCGCCGCGATGGGCGTTGCTGCCGCCGGTCGCCGCCATCATGTGGATCTCCCCGACCCGGCCGATCGCGGCCAGCTCCTCGCGCAGTGCCCGGTCCGGTGCGCGGCCCTGGGCGGCTTCGGCCATGGTGCGAAAGGCTGGCCGCAGTGATCGGGCGCTGCGGCGCAGCGTCTCCAGATCGAGGTCGCGATGTGCGCCGGGGCCGCGCCGGTCGACCAGCCCGGGCTTCGGGGTCAGCTCCGCCTCCTCGACCAGCGCCCAGGCGGCGAGATCGGCGAGCGCGTCGGGATCAGCCGAGACGGCGGGATCGAGGGTAAGGGGAAGGGTGATGCCCATGGCCGGTCACCAACTGCGGAACCGGGCGGGGGGCCGGTACAGCCCGCCGGACCAGTCCACCAGGTCGTCGATCGAGCGGGCTGCCAGCAGCGAGCGGTTGGCCTGCAGCCGGCTGACGCCGATGTCCTCGGGATAGGCGACGATGCCGCGGGCCCGCAGCCCGGCGGTCCGCTTCGCCTCCGCCCGTCGGCCGATCCCGGTGGCGCCGGCCACCGCGGCGATGGCGGCGCGCCGCTCCTCGCCGCCCTCGGCCTTGTAGAGATAGGCGATGCCTTCCTCGGTCACGACATGGGAGACGTCGTCGCCATAAATCATCACCGGCGCGATCGGCATGCCGCTGTTGCGGCCGACCTCGACCGCGTCGAGCGTCTCGACGAAGGCCGGCACGCCGCCCGCCTTGAAGGTCTCGACCGTCTGCACCACCAGCTTGCGGCCGCGGGCGACCGGCGCCTTGGAGGTCATCAGGCTGAGCCAGGCGGCGCTGGCGTGGCGGCGGCCGCGCGGGTCGTGGCCCATGTTCGGCGCGCCGCCGAATCCGGCCAGCCGCCCCAGCGTGACGGTGGAGGAGTTGCCGTCCGCGTCCATCTGCAGGGTCGAGCCGATGAACAGGTCGACGCCGTATTGCCCGGCCAGCTGGCAGAACACGCGGTTCGACCGCAGGCTGCCGTCGCGGCCGACGAAGAAGATGTCCGGCCGGGCCCGGATATAGTCCTCCATCCCGACCTCGCTGCCGAAGCAGTGGACGCTCTCGACCCAGCCGCTCTCGATCGCCGGGATCAGCGTCGGATGCGGGTTCAGCGCCCAGTTGCGGCAGATCTTGCCCTTCAGCCCCAGGCTCTCGCCATAGGTCGGCAGCAGCAGCTCCACCGCCGCGGTGTCGAAGCCGATGCCGTGGTTCAGGGAGGTGACGCCGTGCCGCTCGTAGATCCCGCGGATGATCATCATCCCCATCAGGATCTGCAGCTCGCCGATGTGGCGCGGGTCGCGGGTGAACAGCGGCTCGACCGCGAAGGGCCGGTCGGCCTCGACCACGAAATCGACCCAGGAGGCCGGGATGTCGACCCGCGGCAGCTCGTCGACGATCTCGTTGACCTGGGCCACCACCACGCCGTGGCGGAAGGCGGTGGCCTCGACGATGGTCGGCGTGTCCTCGGTGTTGGCGCCGGTGTAGAGGTTGCCGTGCCGGTCCGCCTGCTCGGCGCAGACCAGCGCCACCTGCGGCGTCAAGTCGACGAACATCCGGGCGTAGAGCTCGACATAGGTGTAGATGGCGCCGATCTCGAGCTTGCCGTCCTCCAGCAGCTGCGCCACGCGCAGGCTCTGCGGCCCGGCGAAGGAGAAGTCGACCTTGCGGGCGATGCCGCGCTCGAACAGGTCGAGATGCTCCGGCCGGCCGAGGGTCGAGATCAGCAGGTGCAGGTCGTGGACCTTGGCGGGATCGAGCGCAGCCAAAGCGCGGGACAGGAAGTCCGCCTGCTTCTGGTTGTCGCCTTCCAGCGCGACGCGGTCGCCCGGCTCGATCAGCGCGGTGAGCGCGTCGCCGATCCGCTCCGGCTTCAGCACCGGGCCGTCGGCGAAGGCGGCGGCCCGCTCCAGGCGCCTCTGCTTGCGCGAGGCCAGGGTCGACCAGGTCCGTGCGGCTTCCATCAGGTCTCTCCGCAGGTGGTGTATACAGATACCGTTTCCGCCATCGAATATGAATACGGAGATTGCATGTGGCAAGATGTTGGAATACGCTCGTGCCATTAAATCCAATTAACGTGCACGGGAGGCTCGCTCCTTGGCCCCTCAGGATACGCCGATCGACGATCGCGCCTCGCTGTCGGAGCGGATCCGCCTGGCGCTGACCGACGAGATCTCCACCGGCCGCCTGCCGCCCGGCACGGTGCTGGACGAGGCGCAGCTGGCCGAGACCTACGGCGCCTCCCGCACGCCGGTCCGCGACGCGGTGCGCCATCTGGCGGCGGCGGGGCTGGTCGAGATCCGGCCGCGCCGCGGCATCGTCGTGCTGCCGATGACGATCGAGACCCTGTCCGAGATGTTCGAGGTCACGGCCGAGATCGAGGCGATGTGCGCGCGGATGGCGACCAACCGGATGACGGCGCTGGAGCGCGGCGGGCTGATCGAGCTGCACGAGGCGTCGGAGGGGTTGCTGCAGTCCGGCGATATCGCCGGCTACGACGCCTTCAACCTGGCCTTCCATGAAGGCATCTACCGGGCCACCCACAATGCTTTCCTGGTCGAGCACGCGCTGCAGCTGCGCGCCCGGCTGCTGCCGTTCCGGCGGACCCAGCTGCGCTATCCCAACCGCCTGGTCCAGTCGCGCGACGAGCACGGCCGAATCCTGCGGGCGATGACCCGCGGCGACCCGGACGAGGCGGCCTTCGCCATGCGCGAGCACATGCTGAACGCCGGCAGCGCCCTGGCGCGCTTCCTGACATTGGAGCCGGACCGGCCGGGCTGACGTCCGGGGGACTTGAGCACGGTTACCGCAAAACCAGAACGACGGGAGAGGAAACGTGTCTGCGCAGATCGCATCCATCATCGGGCTGGTGGTGATGTTCGTCATCGCCACCGCCCTGCCGATCAACATGGGCGCCCTCGGCTTCGCGGCGGCCTTCCTGGTCGGCGGCGCCTTCGTCGACATGTCGGCCACGCAGATCCTGGCCGGCTTCCCGGGCGACCTGTTCGTCACCCTGGTCGGCATCACCTATCTCTTCGCCATCGCCCAGAACAACGGCACGGTCGACTGGCTGGTGCACTATGCGGTGCGCCTGGTCGGCGGCCGCATCTCGGTGATCCCCTGGGTGATGTTCGGGGTGACGGCCGTGCTGACCGCCATCGGCGCGGTCAGCCCCGGCGCGGTCGCCATCATCGCGCCGATCGCGCTGCGCTTCGCCGCCCGCTACAAGATCAACCCGTTGCTGATGGGGCTGATGGTGGTGCACGGCGCCCAGGGCGGCGGCTTCTCCCCGATCAGCATCTATGGCGGCATCACCAACCAGGTGGTGCAGCGCGCCGGGCTGCCGGGCGACGAGATTGTGCTGTTCCTGTCCAGCCTGGCCTTCAACGCCGCGGTGGCGCTGGTGATCTTCTTCGTGTTCGGCGGCCACCGGCTGCCGATGCGGCGCCCGGCCGAGGATATCGAGGGCCTGGTCGACGCGGTGCCGGCCGGCGCCTCGGTTTCGGTCCGCGGCCATGGCGGCACGCCGGCGCGGCCGGTGGCGCCGCGGCCGGATGCCGTGCATCGCGAGGGCGAGGACCATCACGTCGCGCTCGACCGCGAGCAGGCGCTGACCCTGGCCGGGCTGGTGGTGCTGGCCGTCGCCGCGCTGGCCTTCAACCTGAATGTCGGGCTGGTGGCGATGAGCGTCGCCGTGGTCCTGGCCCTGCTGTGCCCGCGCGGGCAGAAGGGCGCGGTCGACAAGATCAGCTGGTCGACCGTGCTGCTGATCGGCGGCGTCATCACCTATATCGGCGTGCTGCAGAAGGCCGGCGCGGTCGACTATGTCGGCGGCGGCGTCTCGACCATGGCGGCGCCGCTGCTGGGCGCGCTGCTGCTGTGCTACGTCGCCGGCGTGGTCTCGGCCTTCGCCTCCTCGGTCGGTGTGCTGGGCGCCACCATCCCGCTCGCCGTGCCGCTCTTGATGCAGGGCCATCTCGGCGTGCCCGGCATGGTGGCGGCGATCGCGATCTCGACCACCATCGTCGATGTCAGCCCGTTCTCGACCAACGGCGCGCTGGTGGTGGCCAATGCGCATGGCATCGACCGCGACGCCTTCTTCCGGCAGATGCTGATCTACAGCGGGATCGTCGTGGTGGTCGGGCCACTCCTGGCCTGGCTGGTGCTGGTGGTGCCGGGGCTGCTGTAGCCCTTGACCCTCGATGATGGTTCTGCCGTCACCCCGCCCGAACCAGGCAGGCGGCCTCGGTGCCGCCATCGGCCGGGCGCAGCGCCGGGCGGATGGCGGCGCAATCCTCCACCCGGATCGGGCAGCGGCTGACGAAGGGGCAGCCGGCCGGCATCGCCAGCGGGCTCGGCAGGTCGCCGGACAGGATGATCTTGCGGCGTTGCCGCTGCGCCCGCGGGTCGGGCAGCGGAATCGCCGACAGCAGGGCCTCGGTGTAGGGGTGGCGCGGCGCGGCGAACACCGCGTCGGTGTCGCCCTGCTCGACGATGGTGCCGAGATACATCACCGCCACCCGGTCGGCGATGTGGCGCACCACCGACAGGTCGTGGCTGATGAACAGATAGGCCAGGCCCAACTGGTCCTGCAGCCGCACCAGCAGGTTCAGAATCTGCGAGCGGATCGAGACGTCGAGTGCCGAGACCGGCTCGTCGCAAACCAGCAGCTTCGGCGACAGCGCCAGGGCGCGGGCGATCACCACCCGCTGACGCTGCCCGCCCGACAGCTCGTTGGGATAACGCTGGGCATAGCTGGCCGGCAGGCCGACCAGGTCCAGCAGCTCCGCCACGCGCCGACGGCGCTCCGCACCGGGTGTGCCGCGGATCGCCAGCGGCTCGGCGATGCTGGCATCGATCCGCATCTTCGGGTCCAGCGCGGCGCTGGGGTCCTGGAACACGATCTGCATGGCGCCGGCCAAGGCGCGGCGCTCGGCCGGGGCGGCGTGGGTGACGTCGCGGCCCTCGAAGGCGACGGTGCCGCGCGTCGCCCGCTCCAGCCCCAGGATGGCGTAGCCGGTGGTCGACTTGCCGCAGCCGCTCTCGCCGACCAACGCCAGGGTGCGGCCGGCCGCGAGCTCCAGCGAGATGCCGTCCACCGCCTTGACCACGGCGCCCTTGGCGGCGCCGCGGACCGGGAAGTGCACCGCCAGGTCGCGGACCGAGAGCAGGGTCATGCCAGCGTCCCCACGCGGTCGCCGTGCCAGCAGGCGGCGAGGTGGCCGGAGTCGCCCTGCGCCGGCTCCAGCGGCGGCGCCTCGGCGCAGCGCTCATCGGCCAGCGGGCAGCGGGTGCGGAAGCGGCAGCCCTGCGGCCAGCTCGCCGCGTCCGGCACCGCGCCGGCGATGGTCTTCAGCTCCTCTCGGCGCGGGCCGTCCAGCCGCGGCACGGTCGCCAGCAGCAGCCTGGTGTAGGGATGGGCCGGGGCGTCGAAGATGGCGTCGACCGGCCCGCTCTCGACCACCGTGCCGCCATACATCACCGCCACGCGGTCGGCCATGTCCGCGACCACGCCCATGTCGTGGGTGATCAGCAGGATGGCGCTGCCGGCCTCGGCCCGGAGCGACTTCAGCAGGTCCAGGATCTGGGCCTGGATGGTGACGTCCAGCGCCGTGGTCGGCTCGTCGGCGATCAGGATCTCCGGCCGGCAGATCAGGGCCGACGCGATCATCACCCGCTGGCACATGCCGCCCGACAGCTCGAACGGGAACTGCCCGGCCCGCCGCTCCGGATCGGCGATGCCGACCCGGGCCAGCATGGCCACGGCCTCGGCCCGGGCGGCGGCGGCCGAGGCGCCGCGATGCAGCCGCAGGCTCTCCGCCACCTGGTCGCCGACCCGGACCAGCGGGTTCAGCGACGCCACCGGCTCCTGGAAGATCACCGACACGCGGTTGCCGCGCAGGTCGCGCAGAGAAGCCTCGTCCAATGCCAGCAGATCGATACCCTCCATGGCGATCGCGCCGCCGGCGACGCGCGCGGCGGCCGGCAGCAGGCGCAGCACCGACAGGGCGGTCAGGCTCTTGCCGCAGCCGCTTTCGCCGACCAGGGCCAGCACCTCGCCGCGGCCGATCGACAGCGACACCCCGTCGACCACGGACCGGCCGCCGATCGCGACCCGCAGCCCGTCGATGGCGAGCAGGGGAGTCTCAGGCGGCATCGGCCGGTCCTCCGACCGCGACTCCGGACCAGGGGCTGGTCGGATGCGCCATGCCGATGGTCTCGCCGGTCGCGGGATCGCGGAGCGCGGCCGAGGGGACGGCGAAGTTCACCGGATACAGCGTGTCCTCGACGATCTGCACCGGGAAGTCGCGGGCCACGGCGGCGGCGACGTCGGGGGCTGCGGCCGCGTTCACCTTGATGGTCGGGGTGCTGGCATCGACCCGCGGTGCGTGGAAGGCGTCCTCCAGCGACATGCCGTAATCGACCAGATAGGAGATCAGCTGCAGCAGGGCCGGGAAGATCGACCGGCCGCCGGCGGCGCCGATCGCCAGTTCCGGCCGGCCATCGCGGCCCAGGACCAGCGGGCACATATTGGCCAGCGGCGCGGCGCCCCCGGCCATCGAATTCGGCTGGCCCAGCCGCGGGTCGAACCACATCATGCCGTTGTTCAGCAGCATCCCGGCCCGCGGCAGCACCACCTTGGAGCCGAAGCGGGACAGCAGGGTGTTGGTCAGCGAGACCATGTTGCCCCGCGCGTCGACCACGCTGACATGGCTGGTGCAGCCGGGATCGCGGGAGAGGCTCGCATGGCCCATGCCGGTCAGGCGGCGGCGATAGGCCTCCCGCGCCGCCCGGGCATAGGCCAGCGCCGCCCGCGCGTCGGGCTTGTCGCCCCAGCCGGACCGCGGCGCCAGCAGGTCCAGCGCCTCCAGCAGGCTGGGGCCGCCGCTTAGCCCCGGCATGGCCCATACCTGCCAATCGCGATAGCGGCCGCACAGCGGCTCGGCCCAGCGCGGCCGGTAGGCGGCGAGGTCGGCGGCGGTGATGCGGGACCCGGCCGCGGCCAGGTCGGCCGCCAGGTCGCGCGCGGTCTCGCCTTCGTAGAAGTCGCGGGCGCCGGCCTGCGCCAGCCGCCGCAGCATCCGGGCCTTGGCCGGCATCGGGCGGTGCCGGCCCTCGGCCGCCTTCGGGGCCTCGCTGCCATCGAGCAGCAGTTCGGCCGTCGGGGCGAAGCGGGCCAGCGCATGGGCCTCGATCGAGATGCAGAAGGCGGCGTACCAGTCGATCTCCAGCCCGCGCTCGGCATGGTCGATGGCCGGCGCCAGCGCCTCGGCCCAGCCGATGCTGCCGAAGCGCTCCAGCGCCACGGCCAGGCCGGCGACGGCGCCGGGCACGCAGATTGAGGGGCCGCCGATCAGGTTGCGGTCCTCGACCACCGACGGCCACTGAAACCAGTTGCCGGTGTCCGCCTCGGCCAGCGGATAGTCGGCCGGGTCCAGCGCCGCGGGCGCCCGGACGTTGAAGTCCAGCGCCGAGACCGTGCCGCTCAAGCCATCGGCATGCAGCAGGAAGCCGCCGCCGCCCACGCCGGACAGCCAGGGCTCGACCACGCTCAGCACCAGCGCCGCCACCACCGCCGCATCCATGGCGTTGCCGCCCCTGGCCAGCACCGCCGCGCCGGCTTCCGCCGCACAGCGGTGCTGGGCGGCGACCAGGCCGTGGCGGCTGCGGATCTCGATCTTGCGCGACGCCAGGTTCATGCTTTGCGCCCGAAGCGGCGCGGCTCGACCGGGCCGGGGATGTCGGAGGCGGCGACGAAGCGCCCGGCATTGGCCGAGCCGGCGTGATACGCCGCGACCTCGCCGACCGTGGCGATCCAGACGCCGGGCGCGGCAGTGATCCGCTCCAGCAGGCGCTCCAGCAGCCGCAGCCGCTGGGCGCGGCCGGAGATCCAGTCGTGTACGGTCAGCATGAACAGGCCGTTCAGGCGCCGCAGCCCCTCCCACTCGTCCAGCCAGCCCTCCAGGATCGGCCCCGGCGCCTCGGGCGGCCACTGGTCGGTGCCGCCGCCGGAGAATTTGAAGAACACGGCGTCGTCGATCGCCCATTGCACCGGCACCTCGACCACGCCGTCGATCTCATAGGGGTGGTCGGCGCCCATCAGCGAGCTGTCCCAGAAGCCGTGCCGGCGAACCTCCGCCAGCATGTGCGGGGTCATCTCCCAGGCCGGGGAGCGGAAGCCCTTCGGCACCGCGCCGGTCTGGCGCCGGAACACCTCGATCGCGGCCTCCAGCGCGCCGGTGAACTCGGCATCGCTGCTCTGCGCCACGATCTCGTGGAAGAAGCCGTGCAGGCCGATCTCGTGGCCGCGCTCCAGGAAGGCCGGCAGCAGCTCGGGATTGGCCTCGGCCACGGCGCCGGGCACGAAGAAGCTGCCCTTGATGCCGAAGCGGTCGAGCAGGTCGAGCAGCCGCCAGATGCCCAGCCGCGGGCCGAAGCGGCGCTGCTCCAGCTGGCCCAGCGAGCGCGTCGCCTCCGGCGCCCGCTGCTGCCAGAGATAGGGCGAATCCGCGTCGACATCGACGGTGAAGCAGAAGGCGCTGTCGCGGCCTTGCGGCCATTGGTAGCGCGGCCAGGGCTGGACCATCGGGTTATCTCCTAGAGCGGCGACTTCTTGGCCTGGTAGACGGCCATCGACCCGATCGAGTTGCCGCCGTCGACGGTCAGCGTCGACCCGGTCATGTAGCCGGCCGCCTCGCTGGCCAGGAACAGCACGGCGTTGCCGACATCGGCGGCGGAGGATGGCCGGCCGAGCGGGATCGACCCGCTGGTCGCCTCGACATGCTCCTCGGTCAGCAGGCTGACCTTGCTGCCGGCGATGAAGCCGGGCTCGACCGCGTTGACCCGGATGCCGAACTCCGCCAGCTCCAGCGCGAAGCCCTTGGTCAGCCGGTCGAGCGCGGCCTTGGACACGCAGTAGGGCACCACGGTCCGCCGCATCTTGCGCGAGGCGCCGGAGGAGATGTTGATGATGCTGCCCCGGGCCTGGGCCGCGATCATCTGCCTGGCCAGGACGCGGGTCAGCAGGAAGGGCGCGCGCAGGTTGACGGCAAAGATCCGGTCCCATTCCTCGACATCGATGTCGAGCAGGAAGCCGCTGGGATAGACCCCGGCGTTGTTGACCAGGATGTCCGCCGTGCCCCAGCGCAGGGCGATCTCGGCGGCCAGGCCGTCGATCTCCGTGTCCTGGCGCAAATCGGCCGCATAAGCGAAGCGGTCGCCCTTGAGGTTCATGGCCAGGCGGTCGAGATCCGCCTCCGAGGTGTCGGTCAGGCACAGGCTGGCGCCGGCCTCGGCGAAGGCGGCGGCGATCCAGCTGCCGACCACGCCGCAGGCGCCGGTCACCACCACGCGCTTGCCGGCCAGATCGTTGGGGATGTTCATGTCCACCTCATCGGCTGTGGGGGTCGAGACGGTCGCGCAGCGCATCGCCGATCAGGTTGGCGGCGAGCACCAGCAGGAACAGGCAGAGTCCGGGAAACGTCGCGATCCACCAGGCGGTTGCGACGTAATTGCGCCCAGTCGACAGCATCGCACCCCAGCTGGCGGTGGGCGGCTGCACGCCGAGGCCCAGGAAGGACAGCCCGGCCTCGAACAGCACCATCAGCCCGAACTCCAGCGTCGCGACCACGGTCACGGCGCCCAGGATGTTCGGCAGGATGTGGCGGAACAGCACGCGCAGCGGCCCGGCGCCCATGAAGGCGGACAGCCGGACATAGGGCCGGCCGGCGATCGACAGCGTCTGGCCATAGGCGACGCGGGCGTAGCGCGGCCAGCGCGTCAGGGCCAGCACCAGGATGACGTTGAGCAGGCCGGGGCCGACCACGGCGACGGTGATGATGGCCAGCAGGATCGCCGGCACCGACAGGAACACGTCGACCACCCGCATCACCACCATCTCGACCGGCCCGCGCATATAGCCCGCGAGCATGCCGAGCACGGTGCCGACGATGCCGGAGATCAGCACCGACAGCACCGCGACCAGGAGCGAGATCCGGGCTCCCCAGACCAGGCGGCTCAGCAGGTCGCGGCCGAGCTCGTCGCTGCCCAGGAGGTAGTGCACGTTGCGGGCGACGGTGCCGGGCGGCTTGAGGCGGCCGAGCAGGTTCTGGGCGTTGGGGTCGTAGGGCGCGACCAGCGGCGCCAGCACCGCGGCCAGGGCGAACAGGGCCAGGATCGCGATGAAGGGTGCGGCGCGCCGCAGCGGCCGACGCGCCGCGGGGGCGGTGTCGACGGCGGCGCTCATCGTGCGTTCCCCAGCCGGATGCGCGGGTCGACGGCGCTGTACAGCAGGTCGGTCAGCAGGTTCAGCGCGACGGTGACGAAGGAGCCGAGCAGCACCACCCCCTGCACGATCGGGAAGTCGCGGGCCAGGATCGACTGCACCGTCAACTGCCCCAGCCCCGGCCAGGCGAACACCGTCTCGACGATCACCGCGCCGGCCAGCAGGTTCGAGATTTCCAACCCGGCGACGGTGATGATCGGGATCGAGGCGTTGCGGGCCAGGTGGCGCAGCAGCAGGCGCCCGGTGCCGGCGCCGCGGGCGCGGGCGGTGCGGACATAGTCCTTCGACAGCTCCTCCAGCAGCGCGGTCCGGGTGACCCGGGCGAAGATCGCCATGCTGAGCAGGCCGAGCGCCACCGACGGCATCACCAGATGGTCGATCCCGCCGGTGGAGGAGGGCGGCAGCCAGCCGAGCGTGACGGCGAAGACCAGGATCATCAGTATGCCGCTCCAGAAGGTCGGCATGCTCTGCGCCGCCAGCACCAGCCCGGCCAGCAGCCGGGCCACCCAGCGGTCACGCCCCAGCGCCAGCACCACCCCGACCGGGATGCCGAGGCCGCAGGCGACCAGCAGCGCCCCGGCCGCCAGCGCCAGGGTGTAGGGCAGGCGCGAGGCGATGATGTCCAGGACCGGCACGTTCTGCACCACCGATCGGCCGAGGTCGAAGCGCGCGATCTCACCCAGGAAGGACAGGTACTGCACCCACAGCGGCCGGTCGAAGCCGAGCGCATGGCGCAGCGCCGCGATATCCGCCTGGGTCGCGGTGTCCGGCACCAGCAGGTAGGTCGGGTCGCCGGTCAGGCGCTGCAGGAAGAAGATCAGCGTGGCGACGCCGAAAATCGTCAGCAGCGCCTGGCCCAGGCGGCGGAGCAGGAAGACGGTCATGCCGGGCGCCGACCCTCCCTCATTCCGACCAGGACATGCGGTTCAGGAACAGACTTTCGTTCGGCGTCGGGGTCCATTGCAGCGGCTTGGCGGCGCCGTAGATCGCCACCGTCTGGAACAGCGGCACCACCGGGTTCTCCTTGGCGATGAAGGTGCTGATCTTGCGGTAATCGGTCAGCCGCCGGTCGGTGTCCAGCGTCGCCCGGGCGTCTTCCAGCCAGGCGTCGAGCTCCTGGTTCTCGACGATGGTCCAGGGATTGCCGGAATGGAACAGCTGGTACAGCGCGCCGTCCGCGTCCTGGCAGGCGCAGGAGGACCGGCTGACGGCCAGGGCCGGGCCGCCCTGCGCGCCCTGCTGGATCTGCTTCAGGAAGGTCGGAGTGTCGACCAGGGCGATGCTGGCGTCGAAGCCGACATCCGCCAGCTCCTGCTGGATCGCCTGGACCACCCGCTGGTCGAAGAAGGCGCCGGTGGCGATCTCGACCTTCGGCGATCCGCCGACCTCGGCGACCAGGGCCTTGGCCTTGTCCGGGTCGTAGGGCAGGCCGGGGATGTCCTCGAACCAGCCGAAATGCGCCGGTGTCAGCATCTGTCCGATCGGCTTGTCCAGGCCGCCGAGGATGCCCTCGGTGATGCCCTCCTTGTCGACGGCATAGGCGACGGCCTGACGCAGCCGCTTGTCGTCGAAGGGCGGCTTGGTCGGGTTCAGGCGCAGATAGGCCAGGCGTTCGGTCAGGGTGTAGAGCCGCTTGCCCCGGCCCGAGGCCTCGAGCTGGCCGGCCAGGTCGGAATCGAGCGACACCGCCAGGTCGGCGCTGCCGGCCTCGACATCGGCCAGCCGGGTGGCGGCGTCTGGCACCGCCCGGAACACCGCGGTCGCGAACGGCCCCTTCTGGCCCCAATAGGCGTCGTTCCGGGTCAGGGTGACGGCGACGCCGCGCTGCCAGCCGTCGAACTTGTACGGCCCGCTGCCGACCGGGTGCAGGTTGAAGGCGTCGTTGCCCATCGCCTCGACCACGTGCTTGGGCACGATCGAGAGCTTCACCAGCTGCGCCAGCAGGGCCGGGTAGGGGCCGGCGAGGGTCAGCACGACGCTGTGCGGCCCCGTCGCCTCGGCCTTCACGATCTTGTCGAACTGCCCCTGCTGCGGGCTGGCGAATTTCGGATCGGTGATCCGGCCGACGCTGAAGGCGACATCCTCCGGCGTCAGCGTGCTGCCGTCATGAAAGGTGACGCCGTCGCGGATCTCGAACTCGACCTGGGTGTCGGACAGCACCTTCCAGGCCGTCGCGATCTGCGGGACGATCTCGCCCTTGTCGTCGCGGGTGAGCAGGTTGTCGAAGATGTTGCGGTAGACGTAGTAGCTGTCCGGATTCCACTGAAGCTGCGGGTCCAGCGTCGACGGTTCGTTGACCAGGTCGACCACGAGCCGGTCCTTGGCCTCCGCCGGGGCCGGGAGGGCCAGGGCGGAGGCGAGGGCCAGGGCCGCGCCCAGCAGGGCGGGCTTGAGCGCGTTCGCCATCGTCAGTCGTTCCAGGACATGCGGTTCAGGAACAGGCTTTCGTTCGGCGTCGGCTGCCAGTTCAGCCCCTTGGCCGCGCCGTAGATGATGGCCGCCTGGTACAGCGGCAGCGATGGCACCTCGGTGGCGACGATCTCGTTGACCTTGGCGTAGCGGTCGAGGCGGGTGGCGTCGTCCAGGGTCGAGCGCGCCTCGACCAGCAGCTTGTCGATTTCGGCGTTGCGGTAGTTCGACCAGCCGCTGCTGCTGTGCAGCAGGGGGAACAGCACGCCGTCAGCGTCCTGGCAGGCACAGGACCAGCGGCCGAAGGTGATGCTCGCACCCTCCTGCGGGTTGCCCTGCGACCGCTTCAAGTAGCTGGCCATGTCGCTCATCGAGATCTTCACGTCGAGGCCGACATCCGTCAGCTGCTGCTGCACTGCCTGGACGATGCGCTGGTCATAGACCGGGGCGGTGGCCAGCTCGGCCTCGACCTTCGCCGCCTCGCCGGCCTCGGCCACCAGCGCCTTGGCCTTCTCCGGATCATAGGGGAAGCCCTCGATCCCTTCGGTCCAGCCGACATGGGCGGGGGTCAGCAGCTCCGCCACCGGCTTGTCGTAGCCGCCCAGGATGCCTTCGGTCAGCCCCTGCTTGTCGATGGCATAGGCCACGGCCTGGCGCAGCTTGGGGTTGTCGAAGGGCGGCTTCAGCGGGTTCAGCCGCAGATAGGCGACGCGCTCGGTCAGCACCACCAGCGGCTTGATCTTGTCCGAGCCCTGGATCTGCGCCGCGAGGTCGCTGTCGAGGGTGACGACGAGGTCGGCGGTGCCGGCCTGCAGGTCGGCCACCCGCGTGGCGGCGTCTGGCACGGCGCGGAACACCGCGGTCTGGAACGGCCCCTTTGGCCCCCAATAGGCGTCGCTGCGGGTCAGGGTCACGGCCACGCCACGCTGCCAGCCCTCGAACTTGTACGGGCCGCTGCCGACCGGGGCCAGGTTGAAGGCGTCCTTGCCGACCGCCTCGACCACATGCTTCGGCAGGATCGACAGCTTCACCAGCTGGGCCAGAAGGGCGGGGTAGGGGCCGTCGGTCTTCAGCCGAACCGTGGTCGGGCCGGTCGCCTCGGCGCCGGTGATCTTGTTGAACTGGCCCAGCTGCGGGCTGGCGAATTTCGGGTCGGTGATGCGGCGGACGCTGTAGGCGACGTCCTCCGCCGTCAGCTTCTGGCCGTCATGGAAGGTGATGTCGTCGCGGATCTGGAACTCGATCTCGGTGTCCGAGAGGTATTTCCAGGAGGTCGCGACCTGGGGGACGATCTCGCCCTTGTCGTCGCGGGTGACCAGGTTGTCGAAGACGTTGCGGTAGACGAAGTAGCTGTCCGGGTTCCATTGCAGCTGCGGGTCCAGCGAGGACGGCTCGTTCACCAGGTCGACGACGAAGCGGTCCTTCGCCATCGCCGGCGCCGCCGCCAGGAGCGCAAGTCCCAAGGCCGCGCCGAGCCATCCGGTTCTGATCCGTGTCATGTCATGCCCCCTGTTGTGTTGGCCGGTGCGGACGCGCCTGCGGCGCCGTCGTCTCCGGTCCGGTTTGTCGCCGCCGCCTGCCGCTCCCCTTCCCCGCCACGTCGAGGGACGAGGGCAGGGAGAACAGGGCGTCGGTCGCGAATTCCTGGAAGGCCGCGATCGCCGCGGCGATCTCGCCGCGCGCGGTGTTCGCGTCGCCGGCGGCGAGCGCCCCGATCAGCGGCTCCCGCCCGATCGGCCGGTGGTGCCGCCCGGCGAGGTCGAAGAAGGCGGCGATCCGGTCCGCCTGGTTCCAGGCCTGGTCCAGCCAGTGTCCGACCAGCCCGCCGGCCCGGGCCGCGAGCTGGTCCAGGATCTGGCGGTCGGCGCTGCGCAGTGTGACCAGGGCCTGGTGGTCCTCGCGCCCCTGCAGCGCAACGCCCATGCGGGTCAAGGCGGTCAGCCGGGCGGCGGCGTCCGGCGGCAGCCGGAGGTCGGCCAGGCCGGGCTCGACCGCCTTCCGGGCCCGGATCACGTCGCCGACCAGCGCGCCGGTGACCGGCGCCACCCGCCAGCCGCGGCGCGGCTCGACCGTGACCAGCCCCTCGGCCGCCAGTGTGGTCAGCGCGGTGCGGACGGCGGCGCGCCCGAGGCCGAAGCGTGCGGCGAGCTCGGGCTCCGAGCACTCGGCATTCGGCCGCAGCTCGCATTCGATCACGGCCCGGCGCAGCCGCTTCAGGGCGAAGGCCGCCTTCGGCTCGGCGCCGGGCGCCCGGGCCTGGGCGAAGGGCGAGGCAGGATCGTACATGCCGGCAGCGTCGCATTGTACGTGACATCTCACAAGATGAATCTGAGATTTTACAAATCTGCCCGCAATAATCTGATCGCCCGCTGCGGCCCAGCGGACGGTCGCGAAAAGGGCGGAGAGCTTAGGGCGTGATCACGCGCTCGCCGGCCGGACCGGTGAGCTTCAGCTCCGCGGCGTCGGCGGTGCTCCTGAGATCGACGGTCGGGTTGGTGTTCTCATCCATCAGCAGAAGCCCGGCGCCGCCTTCGTTCAGGGCGCCGTATTTCGACCGGATCTCGCCCCGGCCGCTGTACAGGCGGATGCCGCCGCCGCCATTCTCCTGGACGTAGAGCTGCACCCGCATCTCGCCGCGCTCGTCGACGATGTCGATGACGCGCGCCCGGATGTGGCCCTGCACCTCGGGCCGGGCCTGCGATTGCGCGTTGCTCCAGGCGAGCGCGCCGAGCGTGATCAGGTTGAGCGCGACGAGGACGGGCACGGGCCGGATGAGGGGCATGGTGCGACTCCCGTGTGTTCAGGATGGTCAGAGCAGGCCCTGGAGCTCGCGCAGCTCGCCCTCGTTGAGGTCGGACACGGCCCAGTAGGACATGCCGGCCCGGCTCCAGCCGAGCAGGGTGTAGCCGTCGACCCTGGCCGACAGGGACAGGGCCGGGCCGCTGTCCGCCGGCCAGACGAACACGCTGATCTGGTGCAGGCGCCGCCGGTAGACCAGGGCGGCGACGCGCCGGCCGTCGACATAGTCCAGCCTGCCGCCGACCAGCTGGAAGCCCTCCGCCGACAGATCCTTCACGGCCGGCGAGTATTCCAGCCGCCCGGCGAACCAGGGCTTGACCGTGTGGGTGCTGGCCGATGCGACCTGGACCGGATCGTCCTGCAGCAGCGAGCGGACATGGGCGGCCAGCACGTCGCGCGACACGGCGGTCTCCTCCCCCGTCCGCTGCATCCACCAGACGGTGCCCGCGATCGACAGCACGCAGGCCAGCAGGATCACCGCGGCCCGGCGCAGGGCGGGGGTCAGGCCTCGGACGACGCGGTCGGCGACGGTGCGGCGGATGCCTGGCCCGGCGGCAGGGGAGGCGGGACCGGCCTCTTCCATTGCCAACCGCGCCGACACCCGGTCCTGCAGCTTCGGCGGCGCCGGCTCGCGGGCCTGCTGCAGGTGGCGGCGCAGCCGCAGCAGCTCGTCGCGGGTGCGGGCGCAGTCCGGGCAGCCGGCGGCATGCGCCGACACCGCCTCGCGCTCGCCCGGCGGCAGCTCGCCGTCCACCAGCAGGGCGATGCGGTCCTGGTCACAGCGCATTCCGGGTCTCCTGCGCCAGCAGCCGCTGCAGCCGCAGGCGGAGCTGGTCGCGCGCACGGGCCAGGCGCGACATCACGGTTCCGATCGGCACGCCCGTCACGCCGGCGATCTGCTGATAGGTCATGCCCTCGAATTCCCTGAGGACGATCACCTCGCGGAAGATCGGCGGCAGCTCCGCCAGGGC
This sequence comes from Inquilinus sp. CA228, assembly GCF_052078665.1. Lineage (NCBI taxonomy): Bacteria > Pseudomonadati > Pseudomonadota > Alphaproteobacteria > Rhodospirillales > Rhodospirillaceae > Inquilinus > Inquilinus sp. CA228. The sequence continues at coordinate 43,274 of NZ_JBQJIK010000002.1, forward strand.
GCCGCGCACCAGGGCCTGATCGGCCCGGCTCAGCAACTGGTCCTCGGCGGACGGGTCTGCGCTCGCCACCTGCAGCGCGCGGTCGTCCTCGTCGTGGCGCGGCAGCCCGCCGTCGAAGGAGATCACATTGGCGGTCCGCTTCCGCGCCGACAGCCAGCGATAGGCGACGTTGCGCACGATCGCCAGAAGCCACGGCCTGATGTCGTCGCCGACCATGCCGTCATAGGCCCGGAAGGCGCGGAGATAGGCGTCCTGCACCACGTCCTGGGCGTCGTCGCGGTCGCGCAGCAGCCAGTAGGCAAGGTTGTAGGCGGCGTCCAGATGCGCGAGCGACAGCCGTTCGAAGTCCCGGGGCGCGGCCATGCGGTCAGTCTAAGCGAATTGGCTCCTCGGATATCGATCCCGATCGACGTCGGTTTATTCCGGGAATAAACGCGACCCCGGCCGGATCTCCTCGGCAGGTGCTCCCCTTCACCGATGGAGAGATGCGATGCCCGGTCCGTCCCGTCGTGACTTCGTGCTGTCGTCAGCCCTCGCCGCAGCCTTCGGGCTCGGCGGCAGGCTCGCCGTTCCCGCCGCCTTCGCGCAGGCGCCCGCCGCGCCCTTCACCAGATACAAGGTCGGCTCGGTCGAGGTGACGGCCCTCTATGACGGGATGTGGGCGAAGCCGCATGATGCCGCCTTCATCAAGAACGCCTCGATCGAGGAGACGAAGGCGGCGTTGGGCAAGGCCGGGCTGCCGACCGACCACGTCACCATCCCCCTGACCGTGGTCGTGCTCACCATCGACGGCAAGCACGTCATGGTCGATTCCGGCTCGGGCGCGCAGTGGCAGCCGACCGCGCAGGGCGTGCTCGGCCCCATGGCGGCGGCCGGCATCGATCCCGCCAAGGTCGGCACCATCCTGATCTCGCATTTCCACCCCGACCACATCTCCGGGCTGATGGAGAAGGGCACCAACAAGCCGGTCTTCCCCGATGCCGAGCTGGTGGTGAGCGCCGCCGAATACCGGTGGTGGACCGAGCCCGGCCGGGTCGAGAAGCTGCCGGAGGCGCGCCGGCCGCTGGGCCAGCGCATCAATGCCGTCTTCCCCACCTGGAAAAACTTCATCCTGGTGGAGGAGGAAAAGGAGGTCGCGCCGGGCATCCGCCTGCTGCCGGCGCCGGGCCACACGCCCGGCCACTCCGCCTTCCTGCTGTCTTCGGGATCGGAGCAGTTGCTGATCTCGAACGACACGGCCTATGTGCCGGCGCTGCTGGCGCCGCATCCGGAGTGGCAGGGCGCCTATGACCAGGACGGCCCGCTGGCGGTCCAGACCCGCAAGGCGTTGCTCGATCGCGCGATCGCCGACAGGATGCGGGTCTGCGGTGCGCATTTCCCGTTCCCCGGCTCCGGCAGCTTCGCCAAGGACGGCGCCGCCTATGCCTTCGTGCCGGATTCTGTCGCCTGAAAGGAGCCGACGATGACAGGCCTGCGCTCGTTCGTGTTCGCCGCGCTGCTGGCCGCGTCGCCGGCGCTGGCGGTCGATATCAACTTTCCGGGTGACGCGCCGGAGCTCGACGGCATCCGCGACAAGATCGAGGCGGAGGACTATCGCGGCGCCATCGCCGATCTCAACGCCCTGATCGACGACGGCGTCCAGCACGCCGACGTCTACAACCTGATGGGGTTCAGCCTGCGCAAGAGCGGCGACACCCAGGCGGCGATGACCTACTACCAGAAGGCCCTCGACTTCGACCCCGACCACAAGGGCGCGCTGGAATATTCCGGCGAGCTGTACCTGCAACTGGGCGATGTCGCCCGGGCCCGCCAGAACGAGGCCAGGCTGAAGGCGCTCTGCCCGCAGGGCTGCGAGGAGCTGGCGGATCTGCAGCAGGCGATCAGCCGGGCATCGCCGTGACCTGCGGCGTGCTGCGGCCGGCCGGCGAGCTCGCCGGCCGCGCGCTGCTGGGGCTGCTGTTCGTGCTGGAGGGCTTTGGCAAGCTCGGCGCCTACGACGCCGCGGCGGGCTACATGGCCGCCTTCGGCATGCCGCCGCTGCTGCTGCCGGCGGCGATCGCCGTGGAGCTCGGCGCCGGACTGCTGGTGATCATCGGCTGGCATACGCGCCTCGCCGCGCTTTGCCTGGCAGCGTTCTGCGTCATTGCCGCCGTGGTCTTCCACACCCGGTTCGGCGACCGCAACCAGCTGATCCATTTCGAGAAGGACCTGGCCCTGGCCGGCGCGTTCCTGATCCTCTGCGCCCGCGGTGCCGGACGCTTCTCGCTGGATGCCTGGCGCGCCGGCTCCGATCAGGCTCCGGCAACCTCGTAAGCCCGGTCGATCAGCCGCATGGCCTGCAGATAGTCCCCGATCCCGACCGATGGCGCCACACCCTGTGCGAGGCGCCCGAGCGTGTCGGCCATGAAGGCCTTGTACCGGTCCGCCGGCAGGATCGGGGCCAGGTCGCGCACCCGCCCGTCGTCCAGCGTGGCGACGCGGCAGCTGTCGCCGCGGTCGATCAGAGTGGCGTTGCGGGCCGAGACGCGCCATTCGAAATCACCGCCGGGCGCCATCGAGGCAAAGGTGTAGCCGGCCTCGACCGTCGCGATCAGGCCGTCCGGCGCCCGCAGGGTGACGATGGCGTATTCCTCCACCGCCTCGCCGTGCAGGCGCCGGTCGACTGCGGCCGAGACGACGGTGAGATCGGCGCCGCCGGCCAGGGCCAGGGCTGCGTCGATGCCGTGGATGCCGAGGTTGCGCAGCGCCCCGCCGCCGCCGATGGCGGGGTCCAGCACCCAGGGCACCCCGTCCAGCCGGTAGCGCTGCGGCGGGCCGTTCACGATGCGGAACTGGGCATGCGAGACCGGGCCGAGCCGGCCGGTGCCGCGCAGCGCCTCGATCTCGGCCCAGATCGGGCCGCAGCGGTTGGGCAGGGGGACGGCGACGAACAGGCCGCGCGCCGCCTCGGCCAGCGGCTCCAGGGCGGTGGTCGACACCGCCGCCGGCTTCTCCAGCATGATCGGCAGGCCCGCCTCGATGCAGGCGAGAGCCAGCGCCGGCACCCGGTCCGGCCGGCCCATGACGACGGTCAGGTCGGGCCGCACGGCGATCAGTGCCTCGATCGTAGCCTCATCGGGGACGCCGTGCTCCACGGCGAAGCGGGCCGCGACCGCGGGCTCAGGGTCCCAGGCGGCGACGACTTCCGCGCCGGCCGCACGGGCCGCCTCCAGATGCATGCCCGCATGCCAATGCCCCACGCCCGCCAAGGCCACCCGGGCCATCCCATCCTCCCTCTTGGCTTATGGCCTTGACAGATATCCTACAAGTCGGCAACCATCAAGCCATGCCGATCCGGGGATGTCGATGATGAAGGAGATCAAGCCGCTCGCCCGGCCGCCTTTGCTCCATGTCTCGGTGCAGGAGAGCCTGAAGAGCTATATCGACGACAACGCCCTGGCCCCCGGCGCGCCGCTGCCGCCGGAGAACGATCTGGCGCAGCAGCTGGGGGTCAGCCGCAACTCCGTGCGCGAGGCGATCAAGGCGCTGGAATCGCTCGGCATCCTCGAGACGCGGCGCGGCATCGGCGTGTTCGTGAAGGCGTTCTCGTTCGAGCCGCTGCTGGCCAACCTGGCCTATGGCCTGGGCGGCGCGCTGCGCGAGGTCGAGGAGGTGCTGGAGATCCGCCGCGTGCTGGAGGTCGGGCTGATCGGCAAGACCATCGCGCTGATCGGCGAGGCGGATCTGGCGGAGCTGAAGGACACGGTCGAGCGCATGCGCCGCCGGGCCGAGCGGAACGAGAGCTTCGCCGAGGAGGACCAGCAGTTCCACCACCTGCTGTTCCGCTGCCAGAACAACCGCATGCTGACCAGCCTGATCGACGTGTTCTGGATGGCCTTCTACAAGGCGTCCGACTTCGTGAACCTGGCCAATGCCGACCCGATGGCGACCTGGCGGGACCATCAGGAAATCTACGCTGCGATCGAGGCGCGCGACGGGGCCGCGGCCCGCAGCCGGCTCGACCAGCACTATGACGGGATCGCCCGTCTTCTCGCGACCCGGAAGGGCGCGAAAGCAGAAAACTGACAGGGAGGACATGATGAGATTCGGGATGCTGGCATCCGCGCTGGCGCTTGCCGCCGCCATGGCTTGGGCGCCGGGCGCACCCGCTGTGGCGCAGGAGCCGTCGACGATCACCGGCGGGTTCGATGTCGGCCCGGGCGGCTTCCAGGGCAACTTCAACCCGCTCTCCGCCACCGGCGGCTTCACCTGGCTCAGCCTGTATTTCGAGCCGCTGGTGATCAACGACGACAAGCTGGAGAGCATCGTCGGCGACCTGGCGTCGAGCTATGAGGTCAGCGCCGACAAGCTGCAATACACCTTCAAGCTGGCCGACGCGAAATGGCATGACGGCCAGCCCTTCACCTCGGCCGACGTCAAGTTCACCATCGACACCGCGAAGAACGGCGCCACCGGCACGGTCTTCACCGCCCGCCTCGGGGCCATCGCCTCGGTCGAGACGCCGGATTCGAAGACCGCGGTGCTGAAGCTGTCGGCGCCGAATGCCGGCCTGCTGGCGACGCTGACCCAGCTGATGATGCTGCCGCAGCACGCGCTAAAGGACATCCCGGCCGACGCGCTGGCCAAGCATGAATGGTGGTCGAAGTCGCCGATCGGCACCGGCCCCTACAAGTTCTCGCGCTACGTCACCGACCAGTATGTCGAGCTGGCCGCCAATGCCGACTATCGCGGCGGCAAGCCGGTGACGGACCGGATCATCAACCGCTACTTCGCCAACACCGCGGCGGCGGTGGCGGCGCTGCGCTCCGGCGAGATCGCCTTCAGCTATGTCGAGGCCGACGACGTCGCGACCTTCACCGGCAACGACGGCTTCAAGGTGATCGAGGGCAACTCCTTCGTCGTCAACTACCTGGGCTTCAACCAGGAGGTGCCGCTGTGGAAGGACGTGCGCGTGCGCCAGGCGGTGATGCACGCGATCAACCGCGATGCGATCGTCCAGAGCCTCTACAAGGGCGCCGCCGAGATCGCCAATTGCGGCTATGTCGCCGACCATCTGCTGCCCCCGGGCATCGACAGCTACGCCTATGATCCGGAGAAGTCGAAGCAGCTGCTGGCCGAGGCCGGCTGGGACCAGATCAACGGCAGCAGGCCGATCCCGCTGCTGACCTACTACAACACGCCGCTGGCCTCGAACGTGCTGGCCGCGGTGCAGGCCATGCTGGCGCAAGTGGGCATCAACGTGGTGCCGCGGGCGGTCGACACGCCGACCTACAACGCCACCATCTACGCCCAGAGCCCGGACTGGTCGCAGTTCCCGCTGGTCTATGCCGGGCTGCAGAACGGGCCGGATCCGAGCGCCATCAACATCGGCCTGAACGAGAAGCAGATCCCGCCGGCCGGCGCCAACTTCCTGCGCATCCGCATGCCGGATCTGACCGCCGCCTTCGACGCCGCGCTGAACGAGACCGACGATGCCAAGCGGGCCGAGCGCTACCAGGCCGTGTGCAAGGCGATGAACGCCAACCTGCCCTGGGCGACCATGTGGGTGGCCAAGCGCTACGGCGTCGCCTCCGCCAAGCTGAAGGACTTCGTCTGGATCCCCGCCCCGGCCGGCGGCCCCTTCGCCGCCCATCCGGAGAAATGGGCGCTCGGCAACTGACATCCTTCATGGGCGGCGCGGCCGGCCGGGCCGCGCCGTTCCGCCGGGACATGACATGCTGAACTTCTGCCTTCGTCGCCTCGCGGTCGGGGTCGGCATGCTGATCGCGCTCAGCCTGCTGATCTTCATCCTGCTCCGGCTCGCGCCCGGTGATCCGATCGACGCCTACATCAACCCGAATGTGGCGATGTCGCAGGAGGAGATGGCCGCCGTGCGCGCCCGTCTCGGCCTCGACCAGCCGCTGCCGGTGCAGTACCTGGCTTGGCTGGGCGGGGCGCTGCGCGGCGATCTCGGCTTCTCGCTGCAGCGCAACGGCGAGACCGTGCTGGGGCTGGTGGCGCAGCGGATCGGCCCGACCCTGCTGCTGATGGGGACGGGGCTGGCGATCGCCATCGTGGCCGGCATCGGCGCCGGCATCATCGGCGCCGTCCGCCGCAATTCGGCGACCGATCTCGGCCTGTCGGTCGCCGCCTTCCTCGGCATCTCCAGCCCGGCCTTCCTGACCGCGCTGGTCGGCCTCTATGTCTTCTCCGTGCTGCTGCGCTGGGCGCCGTCCGGCGGCATGCTGACCCCCGGGGCGCCGTTCTCGCTCGGCGACCTGGTCAGCCACCTGATCCTGCCGGCGCTGCTGCTGTCGATCGGCCACGCCGCGCTGATCATGCGCTATATGCGCGCCTCGCTGCTGGAGGTGCTGAACCAGGACTATGTCCGCTCGGCCCGCGCCAAGGGGGTCAAGGAGTTCTGGGTGATCGTGAAGCACGCGCTGCGCAACGCGCTGCTGCCGGTCGTCACCCTGATCGGGTCGACCATCGGCATCGCCGTCGGCGGCGCCATCTTCCTCGAGAGCGTCTTCAACTGGCCGGGCATGGGCCTCTTGCTGGTCAGCGCGGTCGAGACCCGCGACTACCCGGTGATCATGGGCGCGACCCTCGTGGTCGGCGCCTGCGTGATCGTCGCCAACCTGCTGACCGACATCGCCTATGCGGCGATCGATCCGCGGATCCAGGTGGCCTGACATGGCAGTCGTGGAAACCTCCCGCTCCCGCGGCGGCAACGGCCCGCTGGCCCGCGCCTTCCGCCGCTTCGCGTCCAACGGCGCGGCGCTGGCCGGCATCGCCATCCTGGTGCCGATGCTGGTGCTGATCGTCTGCTACCCGCTGATCCTCGGCCACAAGCCGAACGAGATCGACCTGCTGGCGCTCAACAAGGGCCCCGGCGCGGCGCATTGGCTGGGCACCGACGGGGTCGGCCGCGACATCCTGGCCCGCGTGCTGCAGGGCGGGCGCATCTCGCTGCTGGTCGCCGTGGTCTCGGTGGCGATCTCGGTGGTGATCGGCTTCCTGGTCGGCTCGATCTCGGCCATGGCCGGGCGTTTCACCGATGCCGCGATCATGCGCTTCGTCGACCTCGCCATGACCCTGCCGCCGGTGATCTCGCTGCTGGTCCTGGCCTCGATCACCGGCGCGGGTATCGTGCCGACCATCATCGTCATCTCGCTGCTGTCCTGGCCGGTGCTGGCGCGCATGGTGCGGGCCCGGCTGATGGAGCTGCGCGAGCGCGACTTCGTGGTGGCGTCGCGCGGCATGGGCGCCGGCCTCGGCCACCTGCTGTGGCGGCACGGCCTGCCGAACTCGATCGACATCCTGGTGGTCTACGCCACGCTGCAGATCGCCGCTGCCATCCTGCTCGAGGCCGGTCTGTCCTTCCTCGGCCTCGGCGTGCCGCCGCCGGAGGCGAGCTGGGGCAACATGCTGAACGCCGCCCGCAGCACCGTGGTGCTGGAGCAGTACCCCTGGCAATGGCTGTTCCCGGGCGCCGCCCTGGTGATCACCGTGCTGGCCATCAACTTCGTCGGCGACGGATTGCGCGACGCCTTCGACCCCCGTTCCGAACTCAACTGACCGAAAAGACCCGTCATGGCATCAGCCCCAGCCTTCCAGGGCGTCGTCCCGCCCGTCGTCACCCCGCTGACCCCGGATTTCCAGGTCGACTATCCGTCCTTCACCCGCGTGCTCGAGCATCTGATCGGCGGCGGCGTGCACGGCCTGTTCGTGCTCGGCTCCACCAGCGAGGTGGTGTTCCATGACGAGGCGACGCGGCGGCGGATCCTGGAGCATGCGGTCAAGGTCGCGAATGGCCGGGTGCCCGTGCTGGCCGGGGTGATCGACCCGACCACCGACCGCGTCATCGGCCATGCCAGGGTGGCGCAGTCGATCGGCGTCGACGCGGTGGTGGTGACGGCGCCGTTCTACGCCCGCACCAGCGCGCCGGAGGTGGTCGACCATTTCCGCTACATCCGCGAGGCCATCGACGTTCCGGTGATCGCCTACGACATCCCGGTCTGCGTCCACGTCAAGCTGGACCGCGCCGGCGTGGTGACGCTGGCCCGCGAGGGCACCATCGCCGGGCTGAAGGATTCCAGCGGCGACGACGGCAATTTCCGCTTCGCCCTGCTGGACCTGGCCGACAAGCCGGAGATCGCGATGATGACCGGGTCGGAGATCGTCTGCGACTCCGCCCTCGCCGCCGGCGCCCATGGCATCGTGCCCGGCCTCGCCAATGTCGACCCGCACGGCTATGTCCGCCTCTACGACCTGTGCCGCAAGGGCGACTGGGCGGCGGCGCGGGCGGAGCAGGAGCGGCTGTGCCGCCTGTTCGAGATCGTCTGGGTCAGCCTGCCGCGCACCAGCGCCGGGTCGGCCGGCGTCGGCGGATTCAAGACGGCGATGCGCCGCCTCGGCATCATCGACACCAACGTCATGGCCCGGCCGCAGCGGGCGCTGAACGATGCCGAGGCCGCGAAGGTCGAGGCGATCCTGCAGGCGACCGGCCTGCTGGCCTGAGGACCCTGATGGTAGAGGCCCAGCACCCCATCCTCGACGTCCACGGGCTGCGGACCGTGTTCCGCATCCGCGGGCGCGAGGTGACCGCGGTGGCGGATCTCGACCTCGCCATCGGCGCGGCGGAGACGGTCGCGCTGGTCGGCGAGTCCGGCTCCGGCAAGTCGGTGACGAGCCTCTCCATCATGGGGCTGCTGCCGGCCAAGGCCGGCCGCGTGGCCGCGGGGTCGATCCGGTTCCGCGGCAAGGACGGGCGGGATCGAGACCTGGCGACGCTGGACGGGGAGGCACGGCGGCGGATCCGCGGCAACGACATCGGCATGGTGTTCCAGGAGCCGATGACGAGCCTGAACCCGGTCTACACCATCGGCGACCAGATCGCCGAGCCGGTCCGCATCCATCTCGGCCGCGACCGCCGGTCGGCCTGGGAAGCGGCGGTCGATCTGCTCGACAGCGTCGGCATCCCCGACCCGAAGCGGCGGGCGGCGCAGTATCCGCACGAGCTGTCGGGCGGCATGCGCCAGCGCGCCACCATCGCCATGGCGCTGGCCTGCGACCCGACGCTGCTGCTGGCCGACGAGCCGACCACCGCGCTCGACGTCACCATCCAGGCGCAGATCCTCGACCTGCTGCGCCGGCTGCAGGACCAGCGCGGCATGGGGGTGCTGTTCGTGACCCACAATCTCGGCGTGGTGGCCGAGATCGCCCATCGCGTGGCGGTGATGTATGCCGGCCGGATCGTCGAGACCGGGCCGGTGCGCGAGGTGTTCCGGCACCCGCGCCACCCCTACACCATCGGCCTGCTGGCCTCGGTGCCGAAGCTGGGCGAGGCGACGCGGCTGAAGGCGGCGGGGGAGAAACTGGCCACCATCCCCGGCACGGTGCCCAGCCTGGCTGCCATGCCGCCCGGCTGCGCCTTCGCCACGCGCTGCCCGCATGTGATCGAGGCCTGCCGCGCCGCCGTCCCGGCGCCGGCCGAGGTCGGCCCCGGCCACACCAGCCGCTGCATCCGATGGCAGGAGCTCTGACCATGGCCGATCCGCTTCTCGCCGTGCGTGGCCTGGCCAAGCATTTCGGCCCCGGCACCTTCGGCCGCGGGCCGGTGGTGCGCGCGCTCGACGACATCCATTTCGAGGTCGGCCGCGGCGAGGTGGTCGGGCTGGTCGGCGAATCCGGCTCGGGCAAGACCACGATCGGCCGGTCGGTGCTGCGGCTGATCGAGCCGACCGCCGGCGAGGTCGTGTTCGACGGCCAGGATCTGACCAAGCTGTCCGGTAGCGCGATGCGGCGGCAGCGGCGGCGGATGCAGTACATCTTCCAGGACCCCTTCGCCAGCCTGTCGCCGCGCATGACGATCGGCGAGATCGTGACCGAGGGCCTGGCGATCCAGGGCATCGGCACCGGCCGCGAGCGGCTGGCCAAAGCGCGGGCGGCGCTGGAGGCGGTGGAGCTGCCGGCCGACGCGGTCGAGCGCTATGCCCATGAGTTCTCCGGCGGCCAGCGCCAGCGCATCGGCATCGCCCGGGCCCTGGTGCTGGAGCCGGAGTTCCTGGTGGCGGATGAGCCGGTCTCGGCGCTCGACGTCTCGGTGCAGGCGCAGATCGTCAACCTGCTGCGCGACCTGCAGCTGCGCCTCGGCCTGACCATGCTGTTCATCTCGCACGACCTGGCGGTGGTGGAGTACATCTGCGACCGGGTGATCGTGCTGTATCTCGGCCGGATCATGGAGATCGCGCCGAGCGAGCGGCTCTACGCCGCGCCGAAGCACCCCTACACGCGGGCGCTGCTGTCGGCGATCCCCGAGCCGGACCCCGACCGGCCGCGCCAGCGCCAGATCCTGAAGGGCGACATCCCCAGCCCGGCCAACCCGCCCTCGGGCTGCGTCTTCCGCACCCGCTGCCCGCACGCGGTCGAGGCCTGCGCCCGCGAGGTGCCGGTGCTGGAGGAGGTCGAGCCCGGCCACTTCAAGGCCTGCATCAGGCAGGATGTCAGCCGATGATCGGGAGGGACGCCATGCTGCGCGGCAACTGGGCGACGCTGCTGCTGCCGATCGCGGCGGATGAGAGCATCGATTTCGGCCGGCTGGCCGAGGAGATCGACCTGCTGGTCGCGGCGCGGGTCGACGGCATCTATTCCAACGGCACGGCCGGCGAGATGCACAACCAGACCGAGGCGGAATACGCCGCGATCCAGGCGCTGCTGGCCGAAAGATGCCGGGCCGCCGGCATGCCCTTCGTGATCGGCGCCTGCCAGCCGGACCCGAGCCTGGCGCGCGAGCGGGTGCGGCTGGCGCGGGATCTCGGCCCGGCGGCGATCCAGGTGGTGCTGCCGGATTGGTGGCCGGTGACCGAGCCGGAGGCGCTGGACTTCCTCGAGCTGATGGCCGAGGCGGCCGGCGGGGTGCCGCTGATCCTCTACAACCCGCCGCACGCCAAGCGCGTGCTGGCGCCGGACGAGCTCGGCCGGCTGGTGCGGGCCGTGCCGGCGGTGACCGGGATCAAGCTCGCCGATGGCGACGACGCCTGGTATGCGGCGGCGAAGCAGCACCTCTCCGGCACCGCGCTGTTCGTCCCGGGCCACCACCTCGCCACCGGCATCAGGCATGGCGTCGCGGCGGGTGCCTTCTCCAACGTCGCCTGCCTCAGCCCGGCGGGCGCCCAGGCCTGGACCGACCGGATGGCGAGCGATCTGGATGCGGCGCTCGACCTGGAACGCCGGATCTGCCGCTTCATGGACCAGCGCATCGTGCCGTTCCGGGCCGTGCACGGCTACTCGAACGCGGCGCTCGACAAGCTCCTGGCCGCGATCGGCGGCTGGGGCCCGGTCGGCACGCGGCTGCGGCGCCCCTATCGCTGGATCGACGAGGCCGAGGCCGAGCGCCTCCGCCCGGTGGCACGCTCGATGATGCCGGAGCTGTTCGCGGCGTAGGGGGTGGTTATCCCACCCCGGCCTGCAGGGCGCCGTGGCGCTCGGCGCGGACCAGGCGGGCCAGCAGCTGGATGCCGGGGTCGATGCGGTCGACCGGGATCGAGGAATAGCCGAAGCGCAGGAAATTCTCCGGCGGCAGCGGATGGTCGAAGAACACAGCCCCCGGGTCCACCAGCAGCCCCTGCTGTGCCCCGGCGGCGGCGACCGCGGTCATCGACACGTCGGCCGGCCCCTCGGCCCACATCGCCGACCCGCCGGCCGGCAGCCGGAAGTCGAACTCCGGCAGATGGGTGCGCAGGCCCTCGCCGATCGCGTCGGCGCGCTCGCGATAGGCGGCGATCAGCCGCTTGATCGCGGAATCGTGGTGGCCCAGCTGCAGGAACAGCGCCACGGCGCGCTGGTTGTTGGCCGGCGGGTGCCGTGACGTCAGCCGCCGCATCGCCCGGGCCTCGGCGATGAACTCCGGCGCCGCCACCACGTAGCCAAGCCGCAGCCCGGGGGCCAGGGTCTTGGACACGCTGCCGACATAGATCACCCGGTCGTCGCGATCGAGCGCCTTGAGTGCCGGGGTGGCCTCGCCGACGAAGGTCAGCTCGCTGTCGTAATCATCCTCGACGATCAGCAGGTCGTGCACCGACGCGGCCTGCAGCAGCTCCTGCCGCCGCTGCAGCGGCATGGTCACCGTGGTCGGGTTCTGGTGGCTCGGCTGCACGAACAGCATGTCGCATTCGGCCAGGCTGCCGCTCAGCCGCAGGCCGTGATGGTCCATCGCCAGGGGCAGGATGCGGGCGCCGAACTGCCGGCACAAGTTGCGGATGTCGGGATAGCCCGGCTGCTCGATTCCGACCGTCCGCTCCGGCTTCAGCAGCAGCGAGGCGGCGAGGTACAGCGCCTGCTGCGCCCCGATCGTGACCAGGATCTGCTCCGGCGACACCCAGATGCCGCGGCGCGGCAGAATCCGCTTCTGCAGCTGCTCGATCAGCAGCGGGTCGTCGGCGTCGACGCGGTCGCCGGCCCAGTCGCGGATGGCGACCGAGCGCAGCGACAGCTGCACCACCTCGCGCCACTCCGTGATCGGGAACAGGGTCGGGTCGGGCTGGCCGTAGACGAAGGGGAAGCGGTAATTGTACCAGTCGACCGGCTTCATCACGTGCCGGGTGCGGGACGGGCGGCTGGTCAGCCGCCCGGTCCAGTCCGGCCGGCGAATCGGCACGTCGCTCCGCACCCCGGCCGCCCGCGCCGCATTCTCCAGCGCCGCCGGGTCGACCATGTGCTTGGACCGGCTGTGCGCCGAGATGAAGCCTTCCTGGGTCAGCTGGTCATAGGCCTGGATCACGGTGTTGCGGCTGATCCCCAGGATCTCGGACAGTCGGCGCGACGACGGCAGCTCGGCGCCCGGCGGCAGCCGCCGGTCCAGCACCGCCTGGGCGATGGCGCCGCGCAGCTGCGCCTGCAGGGTCAAGTCGGGCCGGCGCGACAGCGTCAGCAATTGCCGCCACAGAATATCGTCGGCCGCCACGGGCCTCTCCTGCACACCAACCCTGGATTGAATAAGATCGTATTTCATCCCCTGGCGCAATCTGGACTCATCGATAGGTCCCATCTGGACCCATGAAACCCGCATCTGGACCCATGGATTGTCTGGTCTGGACCTAACGGAATATGTGGCATTCCTGCTAAATCCTCCTCAGCGCGTGACTGCCCGGCCCGCCGGGTTCATCCGGACGCTTCCTGGAAAGGGCGGCGCCGACCCGACAGTGGAGGATGTTCCGTGACCCAGACCCTCAACGGCACCGCCGGCAACGACACCCTCACCGGGACCGATCCGGGCAATCCGGGCAACCCCGACGGCATCGACATCATCAATGGCCTCGACGGCAACGACACGCTCACCGGCCTGGGCGGCAACGACACGATCTCAGGCGGCCTGGGCACCGACATCCTGGACGGCGGCATCGGCAGCGACACCGCTTCCTACGAGAACTCCAACGCCGGGGTCACCGCCGACCTGCATTCCCACTTTTTTGCGGGCGGCGACGCCCAGGGCGACGTGCTGCAGAGCATCGAGAACCTGACCGGCTCGGCCTTCGCCGACACCCTGCGTGGTGATGACGGAGCCAATGTCATCGACGGCGGCGACGGCAACGACCTGATCACCGGCTATGGCGGCGCCGACGCCATCAACGGCGGCGCCGGTGTCGACACGGTCTATTACTTCGACGCGGCCGGGGCCGTGCAGGTCAATCTGGCCACCGGCACCGGCACGGGCAGCGACGCCCAGGGCGACACCTTCACCGGGGTCGAGAATGTCTACGGCTCGAACCTCAACGACACCTTGGTCGGCGACGGCGGGAACAATGTCCTTTACGGTGCGACCGGCAATGACGGGCTCGCCGGCTTTGGCGGCGCGGATGTCCTCGACGGCGGCGCCGGCATCGACACCGTGTACTACGACGCGTCGGCCGGCGGCGTGGCCGCCAACCTGACCACCGGGCGGGGCAGCTTCAGCGATGCCGCGGGCGACTTCTATGCCAGGATCGAGAACGTCTACGGCTCGAACTTCAACGACACCCTGAGCGGCACCTTCGGGAACAATGCCCTTTCCGGCGCGGCCGGCAATGACGCGTTCGGCGGCTTCGGCGGCGCCGATGCCTTCGACGGCGGCGCCGGCGTCGACATCGTCTATTTCGACGCCGCGGCCGGGGCCGTGCAGGTCAACCTGGCCACCGGCACCGGCACCGGCAGCGACGCCCAGGGCGACACCTTCACCGGGATCGAGAACCTCTACGGCTCGAACTTCAGCGACACCCTGAGCGGCGACGGCGGGGCCAATGTCATCGACGGCGGCGAAGGCAACGACGTGCTCGAAGGCCTGGTCGGCGCCGACACCCTGCAAGGCGGCAACGGCAGCGACACGGCGAGCTATGCCTTCTCCGCCGCCGCGGTCACCGCCGACCTGAACGCCGGCTTCTATGCGGGCGGCGATGCCCAGGGCGACGTGCTGCAGAGCATCGAGAACCTGACCGGCTCGGCCTTCGCCGACACCCTGCGCGGCGATGCCGGGGCCAATGTCATCGACGGCGGCGGCGGCAACGACGCCATCGCCGGCTATGCCGGTGCCGACGCCATCAACGGCGGCGCCGGCGTCGACACGGTCTATTACGACGGCGCGGCGGTGACCGTGAACCTGGCCACCGGGCAAGGCTTCGGCGGCGACGCCCAGGGCGACACGTTCCAGAATGTCGAGAACGTCGTCGGCGCGGCCGCCAACGACACCTTGATCGGCAGCGCCGCCGCCAACAGCCTGTCCGGGGGCGCCGGCAATGACGCGTTCGCCGGCTATGGCGGCGCCGATGCCTTCGACGGCGGCGCCGGCATCGACATCGTCTACTTCGACGCTGCGGCCGGGGCCGTGCAGGTCAACCTGGCCACCGGCACCGGCACCGGCAGCGACGCCCAGGGCGACACCTTCATCGGGATCGAGAATGTCTACGGCTCGAACTTCAACGACACCCTGAGCGGCGACGGCGGGGCCAATGTCATCGACGGCGGCGAAGGCAACGACGTGCTCGAAGGCCTGGTCGGCGCCGACGCCCTCGATGGCGGCGACGGCATCGACACGGTCTATTACGACGGCTCGACCGTCGGCGTGCAGGTCAACCTGGCCACCGGCACCGGCACCGGCGGTGATGCCGAGGGCGATACCTTGAGCGGCATCGAGAACATCGTCGGGTCCGGCTTCGACGACGTCTTCTTCGCCAGCGCCGCGGCCAACAGCTTCCAGGGCGGCGCCGGGATCGACACGGTGACCTATGCCCAGTCCACCGGCACCGTCACCGTCAATCTGGGCGGCGGCGCCGAGGGGGGCTGGGCCCAGGGGGACTCGCTTCTCGGCGTCGAGAATCTGATCGGCTCGGTCTTCGCCGACACCCTGCGCGGCAATGGCGGGGACAATGTCATCGACGGCGGGGGCGGCGGCGACGTGCTCGAAGGCCGCGGCGGCGCCGACACCCTCAACGGTGGCGCCGGCGGCGGCGACTTCGCTTCCTACAGCAGCTCCGCCGCCGCGGTCACCGTCGACCTGAACACCGGCACCGGCACCGGCGGCGATGCGCAGGGCGACACGCTGATCGACATCGAGAACGTCTTCGGCTCGGCCTTCGACGATGTCTTCTTCGCCAGCGCCGCGGCCAACGGCTTTAACGGCCTCGCCGGCTTCGACAGGGTGAGCTATGCCCAGTCCACCGCCGGCATCGTCATCAGGCTGGCCGTCGGCCCCGGCCAGGGGGGCTGGGCCCAGGGTGACGGGCTTTCCGGCATCGAGCACATCATCGGCTCGGCCTTCGCCGACATCCTGTCCGGCGACACCACCAGCAACAGCTTCGACGGCGGCGCCGGCGACGATGCCTTGGCCGGAGAAAGCGGCGCGGACACCCTGATCGGCGGCGCCGGCATCGATACGGCCTATTACGACGGCTCGGCCGCCGGAGTGCAGGTCAGCCTGGCGACCGGTGCCGGCGTGGGCGGCGACGCCCATGGCGATACCCTGAGCGGGATCGAGAACCTCGTCGGCTCGGGCTCGGCCGACATCCTGACCGGCAGTAGCGGGGCGAACAGCCTGAACGGCGCCGCCGGCAACGACCTTCTCCGCGGCGGCGCCGGGGCCGACGCCCTGATCGGCGGCGCCGGGGTGGACACTGCGGACTACGCGGCGTCCGGCAGCGGGGTCACCGTCAACCTGGCCACCGGCGCCGGCACGGGCAACGATGCCCAGGGCGACACGCTGAGCGGGATCGAGAACCTCACCGGCTCGGCCTTCGCCGACCGGCTGTACGGCGCCGCCGGCATCAATGATCTCCGCGGCGGCGGCGGCGACGACACGCTCCGCGGCGGGGCGGATGCCGACGTCCTGGACGGCGGCGCCGGCTCGGACTTCGCCAACTACCAGGGCTCGGCGGCGGGAGTCGTGGTCAATCTGCTGGCGGACACCGCCTCGGGCGGCGACGCCCAGGGCGACCAGCTCGACAACATCGAGAACCTGTACGGGTCGAGCAATGCCGATCAACTGACCGGCAGCAATGCCCGCAACATCCTCGGCGGCGAGCTCGGCGACGACACCCTCGTCGGCAATGGCGGCGACGACGCGCTCTCCGGCGAGGCCGGCAACGACAGCCTCAGCGGCGGCGACGGGGCCGACCGGCTCGTCGGCGGGGCCGGAATCGACACCATCCGTGGCGGCATCGGCAATGATTCGGTCGACGCCGGCAGCGAGGCCGACCAAGTGTTCGGCGAGGCCGGGGACGACAACCTCCTGGGCGGCGACGGCAACGACCGGCTCGACGGCGGCGACGGCAACGATACGCTCGAAGGCGCGGTGGGATCCGACACGCTGATCGGTGGCGCCGGCATCGACACGGCGAGCTATGCCGGCTCCGGCAGCGGGGTGTCGGTCAACCTGGCGACCGGTGCGGTGTCCGGCGGCGCCGCGGGCGACACGCTCAGCAGCATCGAGCAGGTGCTGGGCTCGGCCCAGGCCGACACGCTGACCGGCAATGCCGGCGCCAACATGCTGTGGGGCATGGGCGGCGGCGACGTGCTCACCGGCGGCGGCGGGGCCGATGTGCTGAAGGGCGGGGCCGGCGCCGACCGCTTTGTCTATGCCGCCATCGGCGACAGCACCGTGGCGGCCGCCGGCAAGGACACGATCCGGGACTTTTCGGCCGGCGACAGGATCGACCTGTCGGCGATCGATGCCAATGGCGCCAGCCCGGGCGACACTGCCTTCGCCTTCGGCACCGGCCCCTTCACCGCCGCCGGCCAGGTCCGGGTCCTGGCTTTCGGCGACGGCCGCTACGGCGTCTATCTCGAGACCAGCGGCAACCGGGTGGAGGACTCGATCATCACCGTGTTTTCCGACCATACCCTGACCGCGGCGGATTTCGTGCTGTAGCCATCATCGCGAAGCGCGCCCCGCGGATTTGGAGCGGAATGAAGTGAGGTCGGGTGAGTGCATCCGGGCAGGGGCTGAGGGGATGTCGAGCGTCTTTGGCGCCGACGGGTGAAAGCGGGGCCTCGACAAAGGGCCTGGAGGCGCAAGCGCCTCCGACCTCTCCAGCAGGGCGGGACCTTTTCAGAATACCGCCGTTCGAGCCGATCCATCCCTTCTATTCTCCCCCTCTCCTCGCGGGAGGGGGCAGGGGGAGGGGGTTTTCACCATCGAGGCCGGCCTGAACTCTGACGCTTCGACCATGACGGTGTCTTCTGCGCATTGGCGCGCGGACGCGCGCAGACCCCTCCCCCAACCCCCTCCCGCAAGGGGAGGGGGAGTGTGGATGGTTGCGTTCGCGAATGCTGAAGGTTGGTGAAGCGGGTGAGTTCGCCGGCGGCTCACCCCGTGTCCGGGGGCTTGGGCCTGCGGCTGCCGGCCGGGCGGGGTGCGGGCGCATCCTCAGGATCGTCCTCGCCGTCCTGCGGCGGGATGAAGCCCAGCTCCTCCATGGCGACGTCGGCCATTTCGAGCCAGCGCTCCACATCCGGCGGATAGCCCCAGCGCCGGCACAGCGCCGCCACCGCGACCTCGGCCCGGCTGGCTTCGATCAACTCGACCACCTCCGGCCGCTCCACCCGCTCGCACACCTCGGTGCCGCGGCGGTCGACCTCCTCCTGGTCCCCGGACACGTCGTAGGCCGCCGCCAGCATCGCCAGCTTCACCCGCAGCGCGTGCCTGTCCTCCTGCGCCGCCTCACGCTTCGTCGTGGCCTTGCGCTGCTCGTCGCGATGATTGGCGAATTTCTGCTTCAGCAGCAGGGTCAGCCGCAGCGACTTCGCGACGACGGCGATCCGCTGGCAATAGTCGACGCCGGGCTGCGGTGCCTCGACCGCCTCGGTGCGGGTCGCCTCCATGATCTCCATCTGGATCTCGGCCGCCCGGGCGAGCATGCGCAGGTCCTCCGCCGCCCGCTCCTCCTGGGGAGCGGCCGGGGCTTCCGAAGCCGAATCGGTCTGCGCGGTGTCCATAGAACGTAGCATGAACATGATCGCAGATTAATACAAGAGCACAATGTGTTTACACAGCCGGGCGGACCCGGCGGGGCCGTCTGGACTCATCGATAGGTGCCATCTGGACCCATGGAATGCGCATCTGGACCCATGGTTTGTCGGATCTGGACCTAACGGGATATGTGGCATTCCTGCTAAATCCTCCTCAGCGCATGACTGCCCGGCCCGCCGGGCTCATTCGGACGCTTCCCCGGAAAGGGCGGCGCCGACCCGACAGTGGAGGATGTTCCGTGACCCAGACCCTCAATGGCGATGCCGGCAACAACACCCTTACCGGGACCGATCCGGGCAACGCAGGCAATCCTGACGGCATCGACATCATCAACGGGCTCGACGGGAACGACACGCTCAGCGGCCTGGGCGGCAACGACACGATCTCGGGCGGCCTGGGCGCCGACATCCTGGATGGCGGCGCGGGCTTCGACACGCTCTCCTTCGCCGCCGCCACCGCCGGCGTGTGGGTGAATATCAACGGCGCCGCCTTCGGCGGCGAGGCCGTGGGCGACACCATGACCGGCTTCGAGGCCATCATCGGGTCCAACTTCAACGACATCTTCGGGGGCGATGCCGGGAACAACACCATCAACGGCGGCGCCGGCACCGACATCATCTCGATCAGCGGCGGCACCGATTTTCTGGACGGCGGCGCCGGCGGGGACTTCCTCGACTGCCGCACCTCCGGCTCGGCCGTGATCATCAACATGGCCACCGGCATCGGCGGCGGCGGGGCCGCGGGCACCACCTTCGCCAACTTCGAAAGCGTCATCGCCACCAATTTCAACGACGTCCTGACCGCCGCCGCGGGCGGCTCCACCCTGGGCGGGTTGAGCGGCAACGACACGCTCAACGGCGGCGATGGGAACGATGTCCTGCTCGGTGACGACTTCCTCAACGTCATCGGCACCAGCGGCAACGACACGCTCAGCGGCGGCGCCGGCAACGACTATCTCCAGGGCGGCGCGCTGGGCGACATCCTGAACGGCGGCGCCGACAGCGACACCGCCGCCTACGAGTATTCCGGCGCCGGGGTCATCGTCAACGTGGACACCGGCGTCGCGTCCGGCGGCGACGCGCAGGGCGACACGCTGACCGGCGTCGAGAACCTGATCGGCTCGGCCTTCGACGATTTCTTCGGCGTCAGCGCCGCGGCCAACTTCTTCGACGGCCGCGCCGGCGTCGACGCGGTGACCTATGGCGGGTCCACCGCCGGGGTCCTCGCCAACCTGCAAGGCGTCGGCCACTTCGGCTGGGCCGAGGGCGACACCTTCGCCAACATGGAGAACCTCATCGGCTCGAACTTCGCCGACACCCTGTACGGCAACGCCGGGAACAACATCCTCGACGGCGGCGAAGGCAACGACCTGCTCGAAGGCCTGGTCGGCGCCGACACCCTGCAGGGCGGCAACGGCAGCGACACGGCGAGCTATACCTTCTCCGCCGCCGGGGTCACCGCCGACCTGAAGGCCGGCTTCTTTGCGGGCGGCGACGCCCAGGGCGACGTGCTGCAGAGCATCGAGAACCTGACCGGCTCGGGCTTCGCCGACACCCTGCGCGGCGATGACGGGGCCAATGTCATCGACGGCGGCGGCGGCAACGACCAGATCGCCAGCTATGGCGGCGCCGACGCCATCAACGGCGGCGCCGGCGTCGACACGATCTATTACGACGTCGTGGCGGTGACCGTGAACCTGGCGACCGGCCAGGGCTTTGGCGGCGACGCCCAGGGCGACACGTATCAGAATGTCGAGAACGTCGTCGGCACGGCCCTCAACGACATCCTGATCGGCAACGCCGGCGCCAACGGCCTGTCCGGCGGCGCCGGCGACGATACGCTCACCGGCCTCGGCGGTGCCGACTTCCTGCAGGGCGGCGCCGGCATCGACACCGTCTCTTACGCCACCTCGTCCAACGGCGTGGCCGCCAACCTGACCAGCGGCCAGGGCACCTTCACCGATGCCCAGGGCGACACCTACTACGGGATCGAGAATCTGGTCGGCGCGGCCCTCGCCGACAGCCTGACCGGCGACGCCGGGAACAATGCCCTTTCCGGCGGCGCCGGCGACGACAAGTTCGGCGGTTTTGGCGGCGCCGATGCCTTCGACGGCGGCGCCGGCATCGACATCGTCTATTACGACGCCGCGGCCGGGGCCGTGCAGGTCAACCTGGCCACCGGCACCGGCACGGGCAGCGACGCCCAGGGCGACACCTTCACCGGGATCGAGAATGTCTACGGCACGAACTTCAACGACCTCCTGATCGGCGACGCCGGCGCCAATGCGCTCTCCGGCGCCGACGGTGACGACACGATCCGCTCCGGCGCGGGGAACGACGTCGTCAGCGGCGGCACCGGCAACGACCTGATCAACGCCTATAGCGGCGCCGACGCCATCGACGGCGGGGCGGGCATCGACACGGTCTATTACGACAGCTCGACCGTCGGGGTGGCCGCCAACCTGGCCAACGGCACCGGTGCGGGCGGCGATGCCCAGGGCGACACGCTGACCGGTGTCGAGAACCTCGTCGGCTCGGGCCTCAACGACACGCTGACCGGCAACGGCGGCGCCAATTCACTGGCCGGCGGCGATGGTGACGATTTGCTCCGTGGCGGGGCCGGCGCCGATGCCCTCAGTGGCGGCAATGGGGTGGATAGTGCCGAATACACCGGCTCGGCGGCGGTCTCGGTCAACCTGCTGACCGGCACCGGCACGGGCGGCGACGCCCAGGGCGACACCCTGTCCGGCATCGAGAATCTCTTCGGCACCCTCTTCGCCGACACCTTCACCGGCGATGCCGGGGCGAACATCCTCGCTGGCGGCGACGGCGACGATGTGCTGCTCGGCGGCGGCGGCGGGGATCAGCTGCGCGGCGGCAACGACGTCGACACCGCGAGCTATGCCGGCTCGGCCGCGGCCGTCCAGGTCGATCTCTCGGCCGGCACCGGCACGGGCGGCGACGCCCAGGGCGACACGCTGACCAACATCGAGAACCTGATCGGCTCGTCCTTCAATGACACGCTCACCGGCAATGCCGGGGCCAATGCCTTGAACGGCGGCGCCGGCAACGACCAGTTCAACGGCCATGCAGGCGCCGACAGCTTCGTCGGCGGCGCGGGCATCGACACGGTGTTCTTCAACACCTCGACGGCCGGGATCAACGCCAACCTGACCACCGGCGTCGGCCTGGGCGGCGATTCGGCGGGCGACACCTACAGCGGCATCGAGAACCTCGTCGGCTCGGCCTTCGCCGACGCCATGAACGGCGATGCCGGGGTCAACACACTCGACGGCGGCGCCGGCGACGACGTGCTGGCCGGGCGTGGCGGCGCGGACATCCTGCAGGGCGGCGCCGGCATCGACTCCGCGACCTACGGCAGTTCCGCTGTCGGGGTGACGATCAATCTCGCAACGGGCACCGGCACCGGCAGCGACGCCCAGGGCGACACGCTGTTCGCCATCGAGAACGTCACCGGCTCGGCCTTCAACGACACGTTGATCGGCGATGCCGGGGTCAACGACCTGCGCGGCGATGTCGGCGACGACGTGATCCGCGGCGGCGCCGGGGCGGACCGGATCGGCGGCGGCGCCGGGGTGGACACGGCGGATTACAGCACGTCCTCGGCCGGGGTGACGATCGACCTCGCGGCCGGCACGGGCACGGGCGGCGATGCCCAGGGCGACACGCTGTTCTCCATCGAGACCGTCACCGGCTCGGGCTTCGCGGACACCCTGTACGGCTCGGCCGACGCCAATGCGCTGAGCGGCGGGGCGGGCAACGACGTGCTCTACGGCCGCGGGGGCGCCGATGTGCTGGACGGCGGCAACGGCACGGATGGGGCCGGCTACTTCGAGTCCGGCGGTGCCGTGACGGTGGACCTCGCGGCCGGCACCGGCTCCGGCGGGGATGCCCAGGGCGATGTCCTGAGCAACATCGAGAATCTCGGCGGCAGCATCTTCGCCGACACCCTGACCGGCAGTGCCGGCGCCAACGCGATCAATGGCGGGGGCGGCAACGACACCATCGCCGGTGCCGCCGGCAGCGACACCCTCTATGGCGGCAACGGCAACGACCAGATCAATGGCGGCGCCGACGGCGATGCGCTGATCGGCGAAGCGGGCACCGATACGCTCAACGGCGGCGACGGCAATGACGTGCTCAATGGCGGTGCGGATGCCGATGTGATCAACGGCGGCGCCGGCATCGACATTGCGGACTACAACGGCAGCGGCGTCGGGGTCACGGTCAATCTGGCGACCAACATCAACACCGGCGGCTACGCCCAGGGCGACACGCTGACCAATGTCGAGAACGTGCAGGGCAGTGCCTTCGGCGACAATCTGACCGGCGACGGCGCGGCGAACACGCTGCGGGGCATGGTCGGCAACGACGTGCTCAATGGCGGCGCCGGCTGGGACACCCTCGAGGGCGGCAGCGGCGATGATCAGCTGGTGGGCGGCGCCGGCGGCGACCTGCTGCGCGGCGGCGCCGGCGCCGACCACCTGACCGGCGGTGCCGACAACGACATCGCGAGCTACTGGGACAGCACCGTGGGCGTGACCATCAACCTGCAGACCGGGGTCAATACCGGCGGCACGGCCCAGGGCGACACCATCGACAGCGACATCGAGATCATCAACGGCAGCAACCACAACGACGTCATGACCGGCAATGTCCTGGCCAACGAGCTTGTCGGGTTCGACGGGGCCGACACGCTCAGCGGCGGCGGCGGCGGCGACACCCTCCGCGGCGGCGCCGGCGCCGACGTGCTGAACGGCGGCAGCGGCGTGGACTATTTCAGCTACACCGCCCTCTCCGACAGCACGGTTTCAGCCGCCGACACGATCCAGGACTTCCAGGCCGGGGATCTGATCTGGGTGCGGACGATCGACGCCGACGGCAGTTCCGCGAACGGCGACACGGCCTTCACCTTCATCGGCGCGGGCGCTTTTTCCGGCACCGCCGGCGAGCTGCGGGTGGTGACGGCGGGCTCGATCCAGGTGGTCTCTGCCGACGTCAACGGCGACACGGTCGCCGACTTCAGCATCAACGTCACCTCCGACCACGCCCTGACGGCCAGCGACTTCCTGCTCTAGTGGAACAGCCGGGCGGCGAGTTGCAGGGCGGTGCTGATGCCCAGCCGCTCATAGGCCCGGCGGCGATAGGTCAGCACGCTGGTCGGCCGGATGCTGAGGTCGAGGCCGATGCCCTCGGCGGTCATGCCGATCAGCGTGCGGGCGCAGACCGCGCGTTCGCGCCCGGTCAGCGCCGGGCAGAGCGCGCGCAGCCGGGCCTCGACCGCCGCAGCCGATCCGGGCGGCGGTCGGTCGGCGCCGAAAGCCCGGCCGTGGGCCTCGATCAGCGGCAGCAGCAGGCGGCCGAAGGCGCGGAGGTCCTGCGCCTCGCCGGCGGAGAAGGCGCCGCTGCCGCCATGGCGGAACAGGCTGAGCGTGGTCCAGCCGCCGCGGCCGGGGCGCAGGATCGACAGCTTCTCGACGAAGCCGGGCCGGGCATAGCAGTCGCGCCGGTAGTCGCGGTCGGCGATGTCGTCCGGCCGCACCCGCAGGCAGAGGCCGCTGCGGTCGACGGCCTGAAAGACGGTGTTCAGCGGGTCGAAGCGGAAATAGTGGCGGCGATAGGCCTCGGCCCGGCCGCCCGCCTGCGACCCGGCGCCGGCGGACAGGATCACCGCGGGCAGGGCACCGTCATCGGTCCGGCGGAAGGCGAAGATCTCCTCCACCCCGGCCATGGCGCCGAGGGCGTGCAGCACCGCCGGCCCGAATTCCGGCGTGCCCAGCGCATCGACGATGCCGGCCTGGAGATCGGCATCCGCCGCCCACAGGCCGTCCGGCGCTTCGATCCGCTCCATCGCTCCTCCCTCGCAGGCGTCTGTGCCCGCCTTTGGCGCGGAGCTTAGCATAGTGCCGGGCTAGCCCTGCAGGGCGGCCCACATCTCGCGGTCCCGCGCGGCGGTCCAGATCCGCGGCGTGTCGATGCCCAGCGCCTCGTCATAGGCACGGGCGACGTTGAAGGGCAGGCAGTGCTCGTAGATCGCGTAGCTCGCGAATTTCGGGTCGCAGGCGGCGCGGCAGGCATCCCACGCCTCCTTCAGCGAGCCGCCGCGGGCCGCGACCTGGGCGACCGGCCGGTAGGTGCTGGCCAGGAAGTCGCGAGTCAGCTCGATCGCCTCGGCCACCCTGGCGGCGCCGACCAGGGCGTCGCCGCGGCCGGGCGACAGCGCCTCCGGCCGCAAGGCGGCGATGGCGTCCAGCGTCCCCGGCCAGTCGTTGAAATGGGCATCGCCGCAATAGCAGGCGGAGCGGTACTCGACGATGTCGCCGGAGAACATCACCCCGGCATCCGGCACCCAGCCGACGATGTCGCCGGCGGTGTGGGCCCGGCCGAGATGCAGCAGGTCGACCCGCCGGCGGCCGAGATGGAGGGTCATGCGGTCCTTGAAGGTCACCGTCGGCCAGGTCAGGCCGGGGATCGACTCCGCCGCCTGGAACAGCCGCGGGAAACGGCCGAACTCGGAGTCCCAATCCTCCTGCCCGCGCTCATGGATCATCGCCCGGCAGGTCTCCGAGGCGATGATCTCGCCGGCGCCATAGGCCGAGGCGCCGAGCACCCGCACCGCGTGATAGTGGCTGAGGACGACGTATTTGACCGGCTTGTCGGTGACGCCGCGGATGCGCTCGATCACCTGCTGCGCCATCACCGGCGTGGCCTGGGCGTCGATCACCATGACGCCGTCGTCGCCGATGATGACGCCGGTGTTCGGGTCGCCCTCGGCGGTGAAGGCGTAGAGGCCGTCGCCGAGCCGGGTGAAGGAGATCGACTTCTCGGCCATGTCGCCGGCCGAGGCGAAGCTCTTGGTCATGGGACGCTCCTCCCGCGTTGTTCCGGTCAGCATAAGGCGATGGCGCCGTCTGCGCTGTCCTCAGATCTGAGGACAGACGCGGGCCTTCCGACGCATCATCCTGGGCGAACGGCCGAGCAGAGGAGGGCCTATGGCCCGATACGCCACTCAGCGCTTCGTGGTGCGCACTCCGCCGGAGCTGTCCGGCGGCGGCCGACGGCGCTATCCCGTCGCCATCGTCGGCGCCGGCCCGGTCGGCCTGGCGGCGGCGATCGACCTGGCGCTGCACGGCGTGCCGAGCGTGGTGCTGGACGACAACGACGTGGTCTCGGTTGGCTCCCGCGCCATCTGCTGGTCCAAGCGCACGCTGGAGATCTTCGACCGGCTCGGCATCGGCGAGCGCATGCTGGCCAAGGGCGTGACCTGGAAGGTCGGCCGGCTGTTCCACCGCGACCGCGAGGTCTATGCCTTCGACCTGCAGCCCGAGCCCGGCCACCGGATGCCGGCCTTCATCAACCTGCAGCAATATTACGTCGAGCAGTACCTGGTGGAGCGCTGCGCCGATTTCCCGGAGCTGATCGACCTGCGCTGGAAGAACCGCGTCACCGGGGTCGAGCCGGGCGGCGACGGCGTGCGGCTCCAGGTCGAGACCCCGGACGGCGGCTACACGATCGAGGCCGGCTACCTCCTCGCCTGCGACGGGGTGCGCTCGACCGTCCGCCGCGCTTTGGGGCTCGACTTCCTCGGCCAAGCCTTCGAGGAGCGCTTCCTGATCGCCGATGTCGAGATGAAGGCGGGCTTCCCGCCGGAGCGCTGGTTCTGGTTCGAGCCGCCGTTCCATCCCGGCCAGTCGGCGCTGCTGCACAAGCAGCCGGACGACATCTACCGCATCGACCTGCAGCTCGGCCCCGACGCCGACCCGGAGGCGGAGCGCAGGCCGGAGCGGGTGATCCCGCGCATCCGGGCGATGGTCGGCGACCGGCCGTTCGAGCTCGACTGGGTGTCGGTCTACAGCTTCCAGTGCCGCCGGCTGGAGCGCTTCGTGCACGGCCGGGTGATCTTCCTGGGCGACGCCGCCCATGTGGTCTCGCCCTTCGGCGCCCGCGGCGGCAATGGCGGCATCCAGGACGCCGACAACCTGGCCTGGAAGCTGGCCCTGGTGCTGCAGGGCGAGGCGCGGCCGGATCTCCTCGCCAGCTATGACGAGGAACGGGTGCGGGCGGCGGACGAGAACATCCTGAACTCGGCCCGCGCCACCCGCTTCATGACGCCGAAGAGCGAGATCGAGCGGGTGTTCCGCGCCGCCGTGCTGGACCTCGCCGCCGACCACGCCTTCGCCCGCCGGCTGGTCAATTCCGGGCGGCTGTCGCTGCCCTGCGCCTTGGGCGGGCTGTCGCTGCAGACGCCGGCCGAAGCCGCCGACGGGCTGCTGTCGCCGGGCGCGGTGTGCCCGGATGCCCGGCTGGACGGCGAGACCTTCCTGCTCGACCGGCTCGGCGGCGGCTTCAGCCTGCTGGCCGTCGGCGGTGTCGCGGTGCCGGAGGGCATGGGCCTGCCGGTGCTGCGGGTGGATGCCGACGGCGATCCGAACGGCTTCGCCGCCGCCCGCTACGGCGAGGCCCTGTATCTGATCCGGCCCGACCAGCATGTCGCCGCCCGGCTGACCGGCGCCTCGGCGGCGGAGATTCGAGCGGCGCTGGCGCGGGCCAAGGGAGAAGTCTCATGACCGATCATGATCTCGGCCGCGACCGGCTGGCGGGCCGCGGCGACGACGTCTATGCGGCGCTGCTGCAGGCGCATGAGGGGCTGGGGCCGGCCGAGAGCGCGGCGCTGAACGCCCGGCTGGTGCTGATCCTGGCCAATCTGGCCGGCGATCCGGAGGCGGTGATCGCCGCCATCGACCGCGCCCGCAGGCCTGACCCTCGCGGCGCGTCCCGCCCGGCATCTGCCTGATCAATTCCTGGGCAATCCGCCCCGGATCGATCCTGCCGGCCCCGCTCGCCGACCGCTCTCCACGGCTCTTGACCGTCGAATTATGATGCATCAAACATGATGCGCCAAATGGCACGGGATTTGCAGAAGCCGGATCTCGGGCGGCGGGACCTGACCGGCCGGCAGCAGAGGAGGCGATCGAAGAATGGACAGCCATGGTCTGACGCGGCGGCATCTGCTCGCCACTGCCGGGGCGCTCTCGCTCCTCAGCCTCGCCGAAGCCCGGGCCCAGGGCGTGGCGCCCAAGGCCGGCGGCACGCTGACCACCGTGATCACGCCGGAGCCGCCGCTCTTGGTCCCCGGCGTGAACAACCAGGGGCCGACCCTGATCGTCTCCAGCAAGATCTATCAGGGGCTGATCAGCTACGCCCCCGACCTGGCGCCCCTGCCGGCTTTGGCGAAGAGCTGGGAGCTGTCGGACGACAGGCTGACCTACACCTTCCATCTGCAGCCGAACGTGAAATTCCACGACGGCCAGCCGATGACGGCCGACGACGTGATCTTCTCGATCATGAAGTTCCACATGGAGCTGGCGCCGCGCGCCCGCGGCGTGTTCCAGAAGATCAAGGCGGCGGAGGCGCCGGACCCGCAGACCGTCAAGCTGACGCTGGATTCGCCGTTCGAGCCGTTCCTGCTGATGTTCGACGTCACCACCTGCGCCATCGTGCCGAAGCACCTCTATGATGGCACCGACTACCGCAACAACCCGGCGAACCAGCACCCGGTCGGCACCGGCCCCTTCGCCTTCGACGCCTGGCAGCGCGGCAGCTTCATCCGGCTGAAGAAGTTCGCCGATTACTGGAAATCCGGGCAGCCCTATCTCGACCAGCTGATCTACCGGATCGTGCCGGACAGCCAGAGCCGGGCCCTGGCGCTGGAGACCGGCCAGGTCCAGATGACCCAGTTCAACGACATCGAGCCGTTCGACGTGCCGCGGTTCCAGCAGCTGCCGACCGTGATGGTCGAGACCAAGGGCTGGGAGTATTTCGCGCCGCTGATGTGGCTCGACCTCAACAACCGGGTGAAGCCGCTCGACGACGTCCGCGTGCGCCAGGCGATCAGCCATGCGCTCGACCGCGACTTCATCGTCAAGCGGCTGTGGTTCGGCGTCGGCAAGCCGGCGACCAGCCCGATCGCCTCGGCCACCCGCTACCACGATCCCGACGCCAAGCTGCAGGCCTATGACCTCGAGGCGGCGGCGAAGCTGCTCGACGATGCCGGGCTGAAGCCCGACGCCAACGGCGTGCGCTTCACCATCAAGCATCTCGCCATCCCCTATGGCGAGATCTGGTCGCGCCTGTCGGAATATATCCGCGCCTCGCTCGGCAAGGTCGGCATCCAGGTGGTGCTGGAGACGACCGACGCCGGCAGCTGGGCCAAGCGGGTCGGCGACTGGGACTACGAGACCGCGATCAACTTCGTCTATCAGTACGGCGACCCGACGCTGGGGGTCGAGCGCACCTATGTCAGCAGCAACATCAAGAAGGTGACCTTCGCCAACACCGAGGGCTATTCCAACCCGGCGGTCGACAAGCTGTTCGAGACGGCGCGGATGTCGGGCGATCCGGAGGCGCGGAAGCAGGCCTTCACCGACGTGCAGAAGCTCCTGACCGAGGAGGTGCCGGTGGTCTGGCTGATGGAAATGAGCTTCCCGACCATCCATGACCGCCGGGTGACCAACCTGATCACCACCGGAACCGGCGTGCACGCCTGTTTCGACGACGTCTTCATCGCCTGACCATGGCGCGGCTCCTGCTCCTGCTCGGCCGGCGCCTGGTCAAGATGGTGCTGGTCGTGCTGGCGGTCGCGGTGGTCAGCTTCCTGCTGATCCACGCCGCCCCCGGCGACCCGGCCAGCGTCATCGCCGGCCAGTCCGGGGCGGCGGACCAGCAGCTGGTCGACCAGCTGCGGCAGCAATTCGGCCTCGACAAGCCGCTGATCACCCAGCTCGGCATCTATCTCGGCCATGTGGCGCAGTTCGATCTCGGCTTCTCCTACCCGCAGCAGCGCAGCGTCGCCTCGCTGATCCTGGAGCGGCTGCCGGCGACGCTGCTGCTGACCGGCACCGCCTTCCTGCTGGCGCTGCTGGCCGGGGTGGTCGCGGGCGTCATTGCGGCGCGCCATGCCGGGCGCTGGCTCGACAGCGTGGTCACGGTCGTCGCCCTGTGCTTCTACGCCACGCCGATCTTCTGGGTCGGGCTGATGCTGGTGCTGGTGTTCAGCGTCTGGCTGAACTGGCTGCCCAGCTTCGGCAGCTCGACCGTCGGCGCCGACCTGACCGGCTTCGCCGCGGTGCTCGACACGCTGTGGTACCTGACCCTGCCGGCAGTGACGCTCGGCCTGTTCTACATGGCGGTCTATGCCCGCATGACCCGCGCCTCGATGCTGGAGGTGGCGGACCAGGACCATATCCGCACCGCCCGGGCCAAGGGAGTGCCGGAGGGGCGGATCCTGCGCCGGCACGTGCTGCGCAACGCCCTGCTGCCGATCGTCACCCTGGCCGGCATCCAGGCCGGGCAGCTGGTCGGCGGCGCCGTGCTGGTCGAGACCGTCTTCGCCTGGCCCGGCATCGGCCGGCTGGCCTTCGACGCGCTGCTGGCCCGGGACTACCAGCTGCTGCTCGGCGTCTTCCTCTGCACCTCGGTGCTGGTGGTGCTGTTCAACTTGGTGGCCGACCTGCTGTATCTGGTGATCGATCCGCGGGTGGAGGCGGTGTGATGGCCCGGGCCTTCCTGCGCCACAAGGGCGCCGTCATCGGCCTCCTCTTCCTGGTCGCGCTCGGCCTCATCGCCGCGCTGGCGCCGCTGCTGTTCCCGTTCTCGCCCTGGGACATGCAGGGCGCGCCCTTCACCCCGCCGGGCGAGGACCATTTCGTCCTCGGCACCGACTCGCTCGGGCGCGACGTCGCCGCCGGCATCGCCTACGGCGCCTCGGTCTCGATGCTGATCGGCGTGGTCTCGACCCTCGCGGCCGTCGGCATCGGTGTGCTGCTCGGCGCTCTCGCAGGCTATGCCGGCG
Organism: Inquilinus sp. CA228; assembly: GCF_052078665.1. Taxonomy (NCBI): domain Bacteria; kingdom Pseudomonadati; phylum Pseudomonadota; class Alphaproteobacteria; order Rhodospirillales; family Rhodospirillaceae; genus Inquilinus; species Inquilinus sp. CA228. The sequence continues at coordinate 73,623 of NZ_JBQJIK010000002.1, forward strand.
GGCGGGTCGACGATCTGATCATGCGCTTCACCGAGATCTTCCAGACCGTGCCCGGCTTCGTCCTGGCCATCGTCGTGGTCGCCATCCTGACGCCCAGCCTGGGGTCGATCGTGGTGGCGATCGCCGTGGTCTCCTGGCCGCCGGTGGCGCGGGTGGTGCGGGCCGAATGCCTGTCGCTGCGCCACCGCGAATTCGTCCAGGCGGCGGAGGTGCTGGGCCGGTCGCACGCCGCCATCATCTGCCGCGAGATCCTGCCGAACGTCGCCTCCTCGGTGGTGGTGCTGGCCAGCCTGATGGTGGCGACCGCGATCCTGCTCGAATCCTCGCTGTCCTTCCTCGGCCTCGGCGACCCGAACCTGATGTCCTGGGGCTTCATGATCGGCAGCGGCCGCAGCGTCATCCGCCTGGCCTGGTGGATGAGCGTCTTCCCCGGCGTCGCCATCTTCCTAACCGTGCTGTCGCTCAACCTGGTGGGGGAGGGGCTCAGCGACGCCCTGAACCCGCGCCTGGCGCGGAGGCGGGGATGAGCCTGCTCGAGATCACCGGCCTCACCGTGGCCCTGCCGCCGGGCGGCGACCGGCCGGACGCCGTCGCCGACGTGTCGCTGACCCTGGCGGCCGGCGAGATCCTGTGCGTCGTCGGCGAGAGCGGGTCGGGCAAGTCGGTCGCGACCGCCGCGGTCACCGGCCTCTTGCCGAAGCAGTTGCCGGTCCGGTCCGGCCGCGTCCTGTTCGAGGGGCGCGACCTGCTGGCGCTGAAGCCGGAGCAACTGCGCCAGCTGCGCGGCGCCCGCATCGGCATGATCTTCCAGGAGCCGATGACCGCGCTGAACCCGCTGATGCGGGTCGCCGACCAGATCGCCGAGGTGCTGCAGGTGCACGGGGTGCGCCCCGGCAACCGGGTGGCCGAGCTGATCGACGCGGTCGGCCTGCCCGACCCGGCGCGGATCGCCCGGTCCTATCCGCACCAGCTGTCGGGCGGGCAGCGCCAGCGGGTGATGATCGCCATCGCCCTGGCGCTGGAGCCGGCGATGCTGGTGGCCGACGAACCCACGACTGCGCTCGACGTCACCACCCAGATGCAGATCCTGCGGCTGATCAAGTCGATCCAGCGCCGGCGCGGCATGGGGGTGATCTTCATCACCCACGACTTCGGCGTGGTCGCCGAGATCGCCGACCGGGTCGCGGTGATGCAGCACGGCCGCATCGTCGAGACCGGGACGGCGCAGGAGGTGCTGAACGCGCCGGCCCATCCCTACACCCGGGCCCTGATCCGCGCCGTGCCCCGCTTCGAGGGCCAGGCGCCGGGCGGCGTGGCCGTCGGGTCGGACGTCCTGGTCGCGGCGCGCGACATCCGCAAGACCTATCGCTCGCACGGCCTGTTCCGCCGGCCGGCGACGATGGCGATCGACGGCGCGACGATCGAGATCCGGCGCGGCGAGACGCTCGGCCTGGTCGGCGAAAGCGGCTCGGGCAAGTCGACCCTGGCCCGGACGCTGGTCCGGCTGGTGCGGCCGGATGATGGCTCCATCATCTTTGATGGCGCCGATTTGCGCCCCCTGTCGCGGTCCGGCTGGCAGCCCTATCGCAAGCGCATCCAGATGGTGTTCCAGGACCCCTTCGCCTCGCTCAACCCGCGGCGGCGGGTGGGCGAGATCATCTGCGAGGGCCCTATCGCCCATGGCACCCCCCGGGCCCAGGCCGAGGCCGAAGCCTTGGCGCTGCTCGACCTGGTGCGGCTGGACCGCGGCGCCGTCGCGCGCTACCCGCATGAATTCTCCGGCGGCCAGCGCCAGCGCATCGGCATCGCCCGCGCCCTCGCGATGAAGCCGGAGCTCTTGATCGCGGACGAGCCGGTCTCGGCCCTCGACGTCTCGGTCCAGGCCCAGGTGCTGGACCTGCTGCGCGACCTGCGCCGGCGCCTCGGCCTGTCGATGCTGTTCATCACCCATGACCTGCGCGTCGCGGCGCAGATCTGCGACCGGATCGCGGTGATGCGCCGCGGCGAGATCGTCGAGCAGGGCGAGACCGCCGCGGTCTTCGCCGCCCCGGCCCATGACTATACCCGCGAGCTGCTGGACAGCATCCCCGGCCGGCACTGGACGCCGCCGGCTCTGGCGATGGAGCCGGCAGCATGAGCGATCAAAGACATCAGGAGGCCCGGATGGACGGACACATGACGGCAGTGCCGCCCGGCATGAGCGAGGCGGAGTGGACGACGCGCTGCGACCTGGCGGCGCTGTACCGGCTGGTCGCGCATTTCCGGATGACCGACCTGATCTACACCCATATCAGCGCCCGGGTGCCGGGGCCGGAGGACCATTTCCTGATCAACCGCTACGGCGTGCTGTTCGAGCGCATGCGCGCCAGCGACCTGGTCAAGATCGACCTCGACGGCCATGTGGTGGGCGGCGCCGATGCGACGATGGACCAGGAGGTGAACGCCGCCGGCTTCACCATCCATTCCGCGATCCACGCCGCCCGCCACGACCTGGTCTGCGTCATCCACACCCACACCGCCGCCGGCATCGCCGTCTCGGCCCAGAAGCAGGGCCTGCTGCCGATCAGCCAGCATGCACTGAAGTTCTACGGCCGCTTGGCCTATCACGGCTATGAGGGCATCGCCCTCGACCTCGACGAGCGCGACCGGCTGGTGCGCGACCTCGGCGACCGCCAGGCGATGATCCTGCGCAACCATGGGCTGCTGGTGGCCGGGCGCAGCATCCCGGAGGCGTTCAACCAGATCTATTATCTGGAGCGTGCCTGCCAGGCCCAGATCCAGGCCCTGGCCGGCGGGGCGGAGCTGGTGCTGCCGCCGGAGGAGGTGCGCCTGCACACCGCCGAGCAGTTCCGCCGCGGCGCCACGCTGGAGCATTGCGAGAAGGGGTGGAAGGCCGCGCTGGTCCTGGTCGAGGACGGGAAGCCGCCCTACTGGTCGTGAGCCGGGGCCTCGGCCTCCAGCAGCTTGCGCCGCAGGATGACCTCGCCGCCCTTCAGGATGTCCTGCGCGATCGCCCGCCGCGCCGCCGGGCCGTCGCCGGCGCGGATCGCCTCCAGGACCGGATAGTGATGCTCGATCATCGACCGGCCGCCGGCCTCGTAGAGCTCGGAGATCAGCGGTCCCATCCGCATCCACAGCGGCTTCAGGATGCCGGCCAGGGTCGGCAGCCCGGCGATCGCCGGCAGCGCCAGGTGGAACTGCTCGTTCAGCGCGATGGCGGCGGCGGTGTCGCCCTTGCGGATCGCCGTTTCGTTCTGGCGGATCAGCCGCTCCAGCAGCTTCAGGTCCTTCGGCGTCGTCCGCGCCGCGGCGCGCTCCGCCGCCAGCCCCTCCAGCTCGATCCGGATGTCGCGGATCTCGAGATACTGCTCCAGGGTCAGGGACGGCACGCGGATGTCGCGCAGGCTGCGCAGGATCAGCACCTGCTCCTGCACCAGCCGCAGGATGGCGTCGCGCACCGGGGTGACGCTGGTGCCCATCTGCTGCGCCAGGTCGCGGATCCGCAGCCGCTCCCCGGGCCGCAGCGCGCCTTCCATCAGCGCCGCGCCCAGTTTGGCGTAGACGATGTCGCCCAGATTCTCGTGGTCGATCGCATCCAGGCCCGGCACCGGGCGGGATTTTTCGGTCGTCGGGAGTGTCGTGCTGTCCATGTGGGCGGGGTGGTGCGAAAGGTCTCGATGATGCATCATACATCAGTGCTACGGCGGCGGTCGAGGCCGGCCGGCCGCCTTTCGACGAATGGGACAGCGAGATGAAGGTCTTCTGGAACGACATCCAGCGCAGCCACGCGCCGCAGTTCTTCCTGCAGCGCGGCCAGCTGCGCCGCAACTTCGAGGTGCCGGCCCGGGCCGAGGCGCTGCTGGCCGCGGTGCGCGAGATGAAGCTCGAGGTGGTCGAGCCGCCGGCGGTCGACCGCGCCGCACTGCGATCGGTCCACGCGCCGGACTATCTCGACTTCCTGGAACAGGCCTGGGCGGAATGGTCGGCGCTGCCCGACCATGGGCCCGAGCTGGTGCCGAACATCCACCCGAGCCCGGAGATGCTGGCCCAGGGCGCCCGGCCGTCCGGCACCATCGTCGGCAAACTCGGCTGGTACACCGCCGACACCTCCTGCCCGATCGGGCCGCAGACCTGGGCGGCCTCCGTCGCCGCCGCGTCCTGCGCCGTCGCCGCGGCCGATGAGGCGGCGTCCGGCCGCGCCGCCTATGCGCTGGCGCGCCCGCCCGGGCACCATACCTATGCGGCCCGGGCCGGCGGCCATTGCTACCTGAACAATGCGGCGCTGGCGGCGCAGCGGCTGCGCGACCGCGGCGCCGCGCGCGTCGCCGTGCTCGACATCGACGCCCATCACGGCAACGGCACCCAGGGCATCTTCTGGGACCGGGCGGATGTCTTCGTCGCCTCGGTGCACGGCGACCCGAACCGCTATTACCCCTGGTATGTCGGCCATGCCGGCGAGACCGGCGGCGGGGCGGGGGAGGGCGCCAACCTCAACCTGCCGCTCGCCCTCGGCACCGGCGACGAGGGCTGGCTCGCCGCGGTCGACCAGGCGGTGGCGGCCGTCGGGCGGGCGGGGGTCGATGCGGTGGTGGTCAGCCTCGGCTTCGACGCCTCGAAGGACGAGCCGCTGGCGGCGCTGCAGGTGACCGAGGACGGCTTCGCCCGGGCCGGCGAGAAGATCCGGGCGCTGGGCAAGCCGACGGCGATCATCCAGGAGGGCGGCTATGCCGTCGACTTCCTCGGCCGGCTGCTGACGCGCTTCTTCGACGGCTTCTCCGGCTGATGACCGGGATCGACGACAGGTGCCTCTCGCCGGAGGACGCCGAGCGGCTGGTCCGTGCCCGCTGGGGGATCGCGGGGCGCGCCGGGGCCCTGAGCAGCGAGCGTGACCAGAACTTCCGGATCGAGACCGCGGCCGGGCGGCGCGTGCTGCTCAAGATCGCCGACCCGGCCGAGGAGCGGCAGGTCACCAACTTCCAGACCGGGCTGCTGCTGCATCTGGAGAAGGCGGATCCGGAGCTGCCGGCGCCGCGCATCCTGCGGACGCCCGAAGGGGCGACGGAGATCGAGATCGGCGCCGGCGTTCCGCTGGTCGCCCGACTCTTGTCCTTCCTGGACGGGACGCCGCTGGCGACGGTCGCCGCGCGCTCGCCGCGCCAGCGCCGGCGGATCGGCGAAAGGCTCGGCCGCCTCGGCACGGCACTCGCCGGCTTCCGCCACCCGGCGGACGAGCATGAGCTGATCTGGGACATGGCCGGTGCGGCGCGGCTGCGCGACCTCCTGAGCGAGATCGAGGATGCGGAAAGCCGAGCCCTGGCCGAAGCCGGCCTCGACCGGTTCGATCGGGTGGTGGCGCCGGCCCTGCCGAGGCTGCGTCGGCAGGTGATCCATGCCGACGCCAATCCCAGCAACATCCTGGTCGATCCCACCGACCCCGATACGATCACCGGCCTGATCGATTTCGGCGACGCGGTGCGGACCGTGCTGGCCAGCGATGTCGCCGTCGCCGCCGCCTATCACCTGTCGGACGGGGACGATCCGCTCGGCCCGGTGGGGGAACTGATCGCCGGCTACCACGCCGCGCTGCCGCTGCGGCCGGAGGAGATCGGCCTGCTCTGCGACCTGATGGCGACCCGGCTGGTGATGATCGTGGTCATCGGCGCCTGGCGCGCCCGGCACCATCCGGAGAACCGGGACTACATCCTGCGCAACAACCGGACGGCCTGGGCGCGGCTGCGGCGCCTGGCCGACCTCGACCGGCAGGCCGTCGCCGATCGTCTGCGCCGGATCTGCCGCGAGGAGACCGCCGATGCCTGACGACCGCACCGCCGCTTTGCGCACCCGCCGCGACCGGCTGCTGGGGCCGGCCTACCGCCTGTTCTACGACGAGCCGCTGCATGTCGTGCGCGGCGAGGGCGTCTGGCTCACCGACGCCGAGGGCGGGCGCTATCTCGACGCCTACAACAACGTCGCCTCGGTCGGGCATTGCCATCCGCATGTCGTCGCCGCCCTGGCGCGGCAGGCGGCGGTGCTGAACACCCACACCCGCTACCTCTCGGAGGGTGTGCTCGACTATGCCGAACGGCTCTTGGCGACCTTCCCGCCGGAGATCGGCCATGTGATGTTCACCTGCACCGGCAGCGAGGCCAACGACCTGGCCCTGCGGGTGGCGCGCACCGTCACCGGCGGCACCGGCGTGATCGTCACCGACTGGGCCTATCACGGCGTCACCGTGGCGCTGGCGGAGATGTCGCCCTCGCTCGGCAGCGCGGTCCGGATCGGCGACCATGTCCGCCTGGTCGCGCCGCCCGAAGCCTATCGCGAGCCGGCCGATGTCGGCCAGGCCTTCGCCGCCCGGGTGACCGCCGCGATCGAGGATATGCGCCAGCACGGGATCGTACCGGCGGCGCTGCTGGTCGACACCATCTTCTCCAGCGACGGCGTCTTCGCCGATCCCGCCGGCTTCCTGGCCCCGGCGGCGGCGGCGATGCGGGCGGCGGGCGGGCTGGTCATCGCCGACGAGGTGCAGCCCGGCTTCGGCCGCACCGGCGACGGCATGTGGGGCTTCGCCCGGCACGGCTTCGTCCCGGACATGGTCACCATGGGCAAGCCGATGGGCGACGGCCACCCGATCGCGGGCATGGCGGCGCGGCCGGAGGTGCTGGCCGAGTTCGGCCGCCGGACCCGCTACTTCAACACCTTCGGCGGCAACCCGGTCTCGGCCGCGGTCGGCATGGCGGTGCTGGACGTGATCGAAAGCGAGGGTCTGGTCGCCAATGCGCGCGACACCGGTGCGGTCCTGCGTCAGGCGTTGCAGGATCTGGCGGCCCGCCACCCCGCCATCGGCGATGTTCGAGGCGCGGGGCTGTTCCTGGGGGTCGAGCTGGTGCGCGACCGGGCGACGCGCGAACCGGACGGCGCCCTGGCCGCCCGCGTGGTCAACGGGCTGCGCCGCCGGCGGGTGCTGGTCAGCAGCTGCGGCCGGCACGGCAACGTGCTGAAGCTGCGCCCGCCGCTGGTCTTCGGCCGCGAGCATGCCGAGATCCTGGTCGACGCCCTCGACCGCACCCTCGCCGACCCGTACGGGCCGTAGCGCCCCCGATCAGAAATTCTTCCAGTCGCCGCCGGCCTCGAAGGCCGCGGCCGCCTGGTAGATCGTGGCCTCGGCATAGTCCTTGCCGACCAGCATCAGCCCGATCGGCAGGCCGCCGCCGAGGCCGCAGGGCAGGGACATCGCCGGATGGCCGGTGACGTCGAACTGCGAGGTGTTGCCGATCATCTCGAAGGCCCGGGTGACGATCTCGGTGATCGAGGCGCCCGGTTCCGGCAGCGGCGTTGCCTTGATCGGCAGGGTCGGCATCAGCAGCAGGTCGTAGCCGGCGAAGACCGCGTCGTAGGCCGCCTTGATCCGGCGGGCCTGGTTCTGCGCCTTGGCATAGTAGCGGCCGCGGTAGTGGCTGATGAAGTACTGGGCGGTGAGCATCGAAATTTTGAGGCTCTCGGACAGATCGTCGGCCCGCTCCCGCCACGCCGCATGCGCGTCGATCAGGCCGACATTGTAGAGGCCCTTCCAGTTCATCCCCATGCCGTTGCCCAGCATCATCTGCCATTGCAGGCCTTCCAGCGCGATCGGCGTCCAGACCGAGGCGGCGACCAGATGCTCGGGGATCGAGACCTCGGCGATCTCGGCGCCGAGCGACCGGAACCGCTCGGCCCCCGCCAGCACCTTCTCCTTCACATCCGCTTCCAGATTGGCGCCGGCGAAACCCTCGGTGACGACGGCGATCTTCATCCCCTTCACCCCGCGGTCGAGCTCGCCGGTGTAGGAGGTGACCTTGGGCGCGTATTGCCGCGGGTCCAGCCCGTCGGGGCCGGCCAGCACCTCCAGCAGCAGGGCGTTGTCCGCCACCGTCGCGGTCATCGGGCCGGTGTGGTCGATCGTCGATTCGATCGGCATGACGCCGGTGTAGGGCACCAGGCCGTGGGTCGGCTTCATGCCGTAGATGCCGCAGAAGGCGGCGGGCATGCGGATCGACCCGCCCTGGTCGCCGCCGATCGCCATGTCGACCTCGCCGGCCGCGACCAGCGCGCCGCTGCCGGAGGAGGAGCCGCCGGCGGAATAGCCGCGCTTGCGCGGGTTGTGCACCGGGGCGGGCTCGGAGGTGTGGCTGCCGCCGGACAGGCAGAAATACTCGCACACCGCCTTGCCCAGGATGGTGGCGCCGGCGTCGAGCATGCGGGTGACGATGGTGGCGTCGATGTTCGGGACATAGCCCTCGAGGGTCGAGGCGCCGTTCATCATCGGCACGCCGGCGAGGCAGACATTGTCCTTCAGCGCGACCGTCTTGCCGGCCAGCTTGCCGCCCGCCGCACCCTTCACCTCGCTCTTCCAGTACCAGGCGTTGAGCGGGTTCTCGGCCGGGCCGGGCCGATAGCCGGGCGTGCGCGGATATTTCACCGCCGGCACCTCGTCCGGCAGCGCGTCGACGACGTCATAGGCGGCGAAGCTGCCGGCCATCAGCGACAGGTATTCCGTCGCCTGGTCGGTGGTCAGGTGCATGCCGAGGCCGGCCGCGATGTCGACCAGCTGCGGAACGGACGGACGGGTGACGGCCATGCTGTTCTCCCCTATCGGGCGTGGACGAAACGGTGGTGCCGGCGAGGGCGGCTAGGCCATGCCGACGAACTCGGCGACCAACTCGGGGTCGCGGAACTGCTCCGGCGCCAGGCTGCCGGTGATCCGGCCCTTCTGGATGGTCAGGATGCGCTGCGACAGCGCGGCGATGAAGTCGAGATTCTGCTCGACCAGGATCAGGGTCAGGCCGCGGCGGGCGCGCAGCCCGTCCAGCGTCTCCACGATCTCCTCGATGATCGAGGGCTGGATGCCCTCGGTCGGTTCGTCGAGCAGCAGCAGCTTCGGCCGCATGCACAGGCAGCGCGCCAGGGCCAGCAGCTGCTGCTCGCCGCCGGACAGGGCGCCGCCGCGCCGGTCGAGCAGGCGCTGCAGCCGCGGGAACTCGGTCAGCACCTCCTCGATCACGCTGCGGTCCTCGCGGGCGGCGGCCATGCCCATGCGCAGGTTCTCCATGACCGACAGGTTCGGGAAGATCTCGCGCCCCTGCGGCACGAAGCCGATTCCGGCCTGGGCGCGCGCGGCCGTCGGCGCCTTGGTGATCTCACGGCCCTCGAAGCTGACCGTCCCGGCCGTGGCCGGCAGGTAGCCCATCAGGGTGCGCATCAGCGTGGTCTTGCCCATGCCGTTGTGGCCGAGGATGCCGACCGACTCCCCGGCCTCGACCGCGAAGCTGACCCCCGCCAGGATCGGGATGCGGCCGTAGCCGCCATGCAGGCCCTGGACCCTCAGCATCACGCCGCGACCTTCTTGCCGAGATAGACGTCGCGCACCCGGCCGTCGCGCAGCACCACGTCGACCGTGTCCTCCATCAGCACCCTTCCCTGGTGGAACACAGTGACCGTGCGCGCGATCATGCGGATGAACTGCATGTCGTGCTCGACCACCACCAGCGCGCGGGACTGGTTGATCTCGCGGATCAGCTCGGCGGTGCGTAGCACCTCGTCATGGGTCATGCCGGCCGCCGGCTCGTCGAGCAGGATCAGCTCCGGATCGGCCGCGATCACGGTGCCGATCTCGACCCATTGGCGCTGGCCGTGCGACAGCTGGCCGACCAGGGTCCCGGCCTGCTCGGTCAGGCGGATCTTCTCCAGCACCTCGTCCACCACTGCCGCCGTGCGCAGCGGCGTGTGGGTGCGCCGGGCGCCGAGCCAGACGTTCTCGCGCACCGACAGCCCGTTGAACACGTTCGGCACCTGGGTCTTGATGCCGACCCCCAGCCGGGCGATCTCGTGCGGGCTGGCGCCGGCGACCGGCCGGCCGCGGAAGCGGATGGCGCCGGCGCTGGGGGCGAGTTGACCGGTCAGCATCTTGAAGAAGGTGCTCTTGCCCGCGCCGTTCGGCCCGATCAGGCAGCGCAGCTCGGCCTCGCGCAAAGTGAAGTCGACCTCGCTGACCGCGGTGACCCCACCGAAGCGCATGGTCAGGGCCTTGGTCTCGATCAGGGGGACCGGCGTCGCCATCACTCGGCCTCCTTCAGCGCGCCGAGCCTGTCGGCGGTCCGGCCGGCGCGCCGGCGGACCAGGCCGACCATCCGGCCGCAGAGATCCTGCACCGTCGGCACCAGCCCCTTGCGCAGCAGCAGCACGAAAGCGATCAGGATGACGCCGAGCACCAGGTTGGCGTTGAACGACTGCTGCGTGCCGATCTGCGCCACCAGGTACTGGATCAGGACGCAGCCGATCACCGGCCCGATCAGGGTGCCCAGGCCGCCGACCGTGACCCAGATGATGATCTCGGCCGACAAGGCGAGGCTGAAGATCGTCGGGCTGACGAAGGCGCCCCAATTGGCGTAGAGGCAGCCGGCCAGCCCGGCGACGCCGCCGCCCACCACGAACACCGCGAGCTTGGTCAGCCGCGGGTCGTAGCCCAGCAGGGCGGCCCGGGTCTCGTTCTCGCGGATCGCCACTGCCACCCGGCCGAACCGGCTGGCCAGGAGGAGGCGCAGCAGGACATAGACCAGGATCAGGGCGCCGCCGGTGACGAACCACAGCTCCTCCGGGTCGAGGATGTAGTCCGGGTTGCCCGGGGCGTTCAGGCCGGGGATCGACGGCATGCCGTTGAAGCCGCCCAGCGCCGCCGTGCCGATACGGTACTCGTCGCCGGCGGTGGAGTTCACCAGGTTGAACAGGATCAGCGTCACCGTCAGCGTGATCACGCCGAGATAGACGTCGCTGATCCGGCCGTAGAACATGAAGTAGCCGAGCACCAGGGCGAACCCAGCCGGCACCAGCACCGCCAGCACCACGGCGCCGGTGCTGTCGCCGAAATTGATCGCGGCGACGGCATAGGCGTAGGCGCCGAGGCCGAAGAAGGCGGTCTGGCCGAAGGACAGGATCCCGCCGAAGCCCCAGATGAAGCCCAGGCTGAGGGCCAGGATGCCCATCGCCGCGAACAGCGTGTACTGCATCAGGTCGAAGAGATCGACCTGCTGCGGCATCACCACGACGGCGGCGATCGCCACGGCCAGCGCCGCCGCCTGCGCCAGTTTCGCGAGAGGGTGCCCGGTCATAGGCTGCGCCCGAAGAAGCGGCCGGAGATGCCCTGGGGCAGCACCCGGATCAGGATGATCGCCGAGACGAACAGCGTTACCTCGCCGAACACCGGCGTGGTCAGATAGGCCGCCATCTGGTTGATGAAGCCGAACAGCCCGGCGGCCGAGGCGGTGCCGGCCAGGATCGCCGAGCCGCCGCCGACCACGGTGATGAAGGCCTTGGCGACATAGGCTGCCCCCATCGTCGGCACCACGCCGGAGACCGGCGCCAGCAGGCCGCCGGCCAGGCCGGTGATGGCGGCGCCGACGGCGAAGGTGGCCATGTAGACCCGGTTCGGGCTGACGCCGAGGGCGGCCGCCATGTTCGGGTTCTGCATCGTCGCCCGCGCGATCAGCCCGAGGCGGGTGTAGCGCAGCACCGCCCACACCGCTGCCAGCAGCAGCACCGCCATCGCCACCAGGAACAGGGTGTACAGGCTGGACCGGTAGGCGCCGATCGAGAAGCCGCCGAGCGGCGTCGGCACGCCCTGGATGGTGTTGCCGTAGATCGTCGTCACCAGCCCGACGATGAACAGGCTGAGGCCCCAGGTGGCGAGCATGGTGTCGACCAGCCGGCCGTAGAGGAAGCGGATCAAACAGCGCTCGACCACCAGGCTGACCGCGCCGACGAATAGCGGCGCCACCACCAGCATCGCCACCCAGATGTTCACCCCGGCATTGGTCGAGACCACGGTGGCGTAGGCGCCGAGCATCAGGAACTCGCCATGGGCGAGATTGATGATGCGCATCATGCCGAAGATGACGGCCAGGCCGGTGCACAGCAGGATCAGGGACGCGACGCCGTTCAGGACGTCGAGCGCGAGTATGGCGGCGAGATCCATCGGCCCGGCCCCGCTCAGACCTTGATCACGTATTGCTGGTTGTCGGTCGGCTTGTCGATCAGGTTGCAGACCGCCGCGGTGTCGGAGGGCGGCTGCTGCTCATAGGTCGCGACCACCGAGAAGTGCCGGTCCTTGACGCTGCCGAGATAGGCGTTGCGCGTGGCGTGATGGGTGGCGTGGTCGAGCACGACCTTGCCGGTCGGGCCGTCGAAGCTGATGCCGCTCTCCAGCGCCTCGATCACCTTCATGCGGTCGAGCGAGCCGGCCTTCTTCACCCCTTCGAGCCACAGGTAGAAGCCCTCATAGGTCGCGGCGGCGATCTCGGAGATGTAGGGGATGTCGGTGCCGAACTTGTCCTTCAGCTTCTTGACGTAGGTCGTGCTCGCCGTGGTCGTCAGCTCCTCGAAATAGCCGTAGGCGGCGAGGACGCCGTCGCTCTCCTGCGCGTCGAGCGTGGTCTGCTCGTTGACCAGGCCGAAGGTGGTCGAGGCGATCGGGATCTCCTGCTTCATCCCGGCCGAGGCCCATTGCCGGTAGAAGGCGGTGTGGTTGCCGCCGACCAGGGCCGACAGGATGATGTCCGGCTTGGCCGCCTGGATCTTGCTGATCGTCGGGCCGAAATTGGTCACGTCCAGCGGGAAGAAGTCGGTTGACAGGACCTCGCCGCCATTGTCCTGGACGTATTTGGTCATCCACTTGGCGGTGATCTGGCCGTAATTGTAGTCGGCGGCGATGATGTAGGCCTTCTTGCCCCAGTTCTTCATCGCCGAGGGGACCAGCTTCTCCACCGTCTGGGCCGGGGTGGTGCCGGTGCAGAAGATGTTGCGGTCGCAGACGCCGCCCTCATACAGCGTGTTGTAGAAGTACAGCACCTTGAACCGGTCGAAGATCGGCCGGATCGCCTCGCGCGAGGCCGAGGTGATGCCGCCATGCACGATCGCGACCTTGTCCTTGAGCGCGAGCTGCTGGGCGTACTGGCTGTACATCTGGATCGTCGACTGGGTGTCGTAATGCACCAGCTTCAGCGGCCGGCCCAGCAGGCCGCCGGCGGCGTTCGCCTCTTCGATCGCGAGCTGCAGGCTGGCGACCATCGGCACGCCGGTGGCCGCGATCGGGCCGGACTGGTCGTGCAGGCTGCCGACCAGGATCGGGTCGTCGGCGCCGAGGGCGCCGCTGCGCAGGATCGCCGGGCTGGCCAGCAGCCCGGCCGCCGACAGGGCCGTGGTCTTCAGAACGTCGCGCCGCGAGATCCGCATGTGCCGCCTCTCCTGTCGCTCGTATTTTGATTTGGAGATATATGAAACGGCAATTAATGATATGGCAATAGTTTTATCGATCGGCGCCCGGGCCGGCTCAGAAGCTGGCGATGACGCGGAAGTCGAGGCCGTCGGCCTCGGCCAGGTGCACGGCCCGGCGCGGCGCGGGCCGGGGCTTTCCCGCCAAAGCGTGCAGCGCGTCGTAGCAGGATTGGCAGAAGGCGTTCGGGGTCGGCGCCTGGACCCCGAAGCTGCCGTGGTAGCGCTCGAGGAAGCTGTCGTTGCCGGCCGAGCGCAGCGTCGCCAGATAGGTCGCGGTGATGTGGAGGCCGGCCGAGGCCTCGGCGCCGATGCCGTACAGCACGGTCTCGTCGGTCGCCAGCGCGAAGCGGAGATGGCGGCGGTCGAGCCCGGCCTCGGCGAATTCGCGGTTGAAGGCGATCGCCTCCTGCCCCAGCAGCAGCAGGATCACGACATCTGCCCGGGCCCGCCGGATCGCCGCGAAGATCGGGTCATAGTCCCGCATGCCGTAAGGCAGGAAGCTCTGCCCGACCAGCGTGCCGCCGCCGTCGCGGATCAGCGCCCGGGCGACGGCGCCCGACACCTGCGGCCAGACATAGTCGTTGCCGACGATGAAGAAGCGCCGGGCGTCGCGCCGCTCCGACAGCCAGTGCAGGCCGGGCCGCAGCAGCTCGGCCGCGGTGACGCCGGTCGCCGTCACGCCGGCCTCGATCCGGCCGCCCTCGTATTGCGGGGTGTAGAGATAGGGGCGGCGGCCGCGCACCGCCGCGGTCACCGCCTCGCGCATGTCGCTCGGATGCATGCCGACCAGCAGGTCGACCTCGTCCAGCACGATCAGGTCGTCGGCCGCCTCCGCCGCCTCCGCCACGGTGCCGCCGGCATCGCCGAGCACCAGGTCGACCGGACGGCCGCGGATGCCGCCCTGGGCATTGATCTCCGCGACCGCCAACAGGGCGCTGGCTTCGGTCGAAGGGGACCACAGGCCGGCCGGCCCGTCCCGCGGCAGCAGCAACCCGATTTTCACGCCACGTCCTTCCGAGGCTGGGGGCGCCGACGGAGCGCTCTTGGCCCGTCGAGCGCGGATCCGAGTCTATCGGCGAGACGATGCAATGACCATGCCATCCCGGTGTCGTGCCGCGGGCGAGATCCGGCCGCCGCCGGCGTGCCGCAAAAATCGGCGGTGTGGTCGGGCGTGCTTACGTTCTGGGCAGCATCCGCAACCGGCGGCACGGCCTCCCGCGCCGACCTTGAAAGCCGGACTCTGGCCGGCTATTTACCGTCAAAGTCATCTAATGAAATTTCGATGGTTGGGGAACGCCGTGACGCCGGAACGCCTGGAAGACCAGCTGGCTTACCTCATCGCCGGCGTGAACCGTCAATTCGAGGAAGAGCTCAGGGAGAAGCTGCGTCCCCAGGGGGTGCCGATCGAGCAGTCCCGGGTCCTCGGCCTGCTCGCCGACGGCCAGGGCCGGCCGATGACCGAGCTGGCGGAGCAGGTCTTCGTCGAGGCGCCGACCCTGACCAAGATCATCGACCGCATGGTGGCACAGTCGCTGGTGGTCCGCGCGCCCGACCCGAACGACCGGCGCCGTGTCCTGATCTACGCGACCAGGCGCGGCCAGGCGCTGTGGCAGAAGATCGGCGGCTACGCGACCGAGCAGCAGAAGCGCGTCCTCGACCGCCTCTCTCCCGGCGACCTCGCCCGGCTGACCGAGATCCTGCGCGGCCTGATCGCGGAGTAGGGGATCAGCGTTTCGCGCTGACCTCGTCGCAGATATGCAGTGTGACCGGTCCGTCCAGAATCGGCGTCGTCGCGGCGAAGAAGGCGGCGACGGCGGCGGAGCCGTTATGCGCCTCCATGGCCGCGCGGTCGCGGAACCGCTCATAGGTGGTGAAGACCGCCGGCGTCTCGGCGTCGCGGGAGACGAAGAAATCGACCGTGTCGGGCTCGGTGGCCCGGACATGCGCCGCGACGGCGAGGAGTGCCGCCTGCAGCTCGGCCTCCGCTCCCGATTTCGCGCGCAGGATCGCCGTGATCGTGATCATCCTGTCCGGGCTCCCATGGCTGGATTATCCTCTGTAGCGTAATTTCTGATTATTGAATATTCAATTAACTGAACCATCGAAGGAAGCCGGAATGCCGCTGATGCGTCGGGCGCTGCTGCGCCGGGTCGGAGAACCGCTGGAGATCGGGACCGCGCCGGTGCCGGAGCCGGGGCCGGGCGAGATCCTGATCCGGGTCGTTGCGTGCGGCGTCTGCCATTCCGACCTGCACGCGGTCGACGGCGACTGGGGCGAGCCGCCGAAGATGCCGCTGATCCCGGGCCATGAGGTGGCGGGCCATGTCGCGGCGCACGGCCCGGGCGTCGACCGTCCGGCGCTCGGCGCCGCCGTCGGCGTGCCCTGGATGGCCGGCGCCTGCGGCCGCTGCGCCTGGTGCCGGGCGGGGATGGAGACGATCTGCCCGGAGGGCGGCGCCACCGGCTTCAGCTGCGACGGCGGCTATGCCGAGTACATGGTGGCGCGGGCGGATTTCGTCGGCCTGATCCCCGATGGGGTCGACCTCGTCCGCATCGCCCCGATCCTGTGCGCCGGGGTCACCACCTATCGCGGCCTCCGGCGCAGCGAGGCCCGGGCCGGGGATTTCGTCGCCATCGTCGGCGCCGGCGGCCTCGGCCATGTCGCCATGCAGTATGCCTGGGCCATGGGCTTCCGCCCGATCGTGCTCGACGTCGACCCGGCCAAGCTCGACCTGGCCCGGCGGCTCGGCGCCGAGGCGGTGGTCGAGGCCGGGCCCGACGCGGCCGGGACCGTGGTCGCCTTGACCGGCGGCGGCGCCGCGGCCGCGATCGTCACCGCCCCGGCGCCGGCCGCCTTCGAGCAGAGCCTGGCCCTGATCCGGCCCGGCGGCACCGCCGTCTTCATCGGCCTGCCGGGCGGCCAGCGCGACGCGATCCGGCTGTCGATCGCCGCCATCTCCAACTGGGAGAAGTCGATCCGCGGGTCCAATGTCGGCACCCGCCAGGACTTGCAGGAGGCGGTGGATTTCGCGGCGCGCGGTCTGGTCGCGGCGGCGGTCGAGACGGTGCCGTTCGACCAGGTGAACCAGGCGCTTTCGCGGTTGCGCCGGGGAGAGGTTGTCGGGCGGCTGGTGCTCGACCTGCGCGGGGCGGAGGGCTGGAACCCCGCTGCACCGCATCCTGGACGGCGGCAGCCCATCCCTTTGCCGTCATTCCCGCGAAAGCGGGACCCTCTTTCCGGTCAAAGCGCGACGAGATCCCCGCTGCCGCGGAGATGACGAGCCGGGGAGCCGAACAGGTCCCGCGAGCGGGCTTCAGGTCGTGGCGCGCTCGATCAGCTCGGGCTCGATTACGATCGAATGCTGCAGGCTGCGGCCCTCGATCCGGTCGATCAGCATGCGCATGGCGGCGTCGCCCAGGTCCTGCTTGGCGACATGGATGGTCGACAGCGGCGGGTTCACCAGCCGGGCGGCCAGGATGTCGTCGCAGCCCAGCACGGCGACGTCGCCGGGCACCGCCAGCCCGATCTCGCGAAGCACCGACAGGGTGCCGATCGCGATCAGGTCGTTGTAGCAGATCATCGCGTCGACCTGCGTCCCCGTGCCGGACAGCCGCCTGGCGGCGGCGATGCCGCCCTCCAGGTCGGGCGTCGCCGACTCCTCGGCGACCAGATCCAGCCCGTGCTCGGCCAGGGCGTCGAGGATGCCGGCGCGGCGCATCCGGCCGCTGTAGGAGGTCGGCGGGCCGCCGATATAGGCGATGCGGCGGCGGCCGCGGCCGATCAGCAGCCGGGTGGCGGCGGCCAAGCCGGTGCGGAAGTCGATCTCGATGGTGCCGGCGACCCGGCGCGGCATCGGCCGGTTGATCAGCACCGCCGCCCGGTGCTGCTCGATCGCCTGCTGCAGCCGTTTGTCCTCGAGGCGGGCGCTGCAGACGATGACGCCGTCGACCCGGCGGTCCAGCAGCGTCGCCAGCACCTCCGCCTCGCGCTCCGGGTCCTCGACCACGTTGCAGGTCAGCAGGGTGAAGCCGCGGGCCCGCGCCGCCAGCTCGGCGCCCTTGATCACCTCCGGGAAGAACGGGTTGCCGATGTCCGGCACCACGATGCCGACGGTGTAGGACCGGTCGCCCTTCAGCCCCTTGGCGAAGGTGTTCGGCCGGTAGGCCAGGTGGGCTGCCGCTGCCAGCACCCGGGCCCGGGTCTCCTCGCTGGCGCCGCCGCGGCCGTTCATCACCCGCGACGCCGTCATGGTCGAGACGCCGGCCGCCGCCGCCACATCCGTCAGGGTGGCGCCGCGGGGCAGGGGTTTCGGGCCGTTCTGCATGTTATCGTTAACTGTCACTCTCGCGGGTCTCTGGCGAGGTTGGGCATTCAGTCAACTGAATACGTAGAATTTCCTTGGATCGCAAGTGGGATTGACGAACGTTAACGTTAACGATATTGAGTCGGACATAAGGTCGAAGACCAACCCAGAGGGAGGACTCAGGAATGGGCGCCGGAACACGCGCGCTGTGGGGCGCGGCTTTGATCCCGATGCTGTTCTTTGCCACGGCGGCCGCGGCCGCCGAGTACCGCGAGGCGCCGGTCCTGGCGGCCGAGGTGACGGCCGGCAAGCTGCCGCCGCTGGCGCAGCGGCTGCCGGAGCATCCGCTGGTGGTGACGCCGCTGGAGAAGGTCGGCAAATACGGCGGCACCTGGCGGCAGGCGGTGGTCGGCGGCTCCGACGGCTCGATGGACCGGACCATCGGCTACACCCGGCTGGTGCGCTGGAACCCGGCCTGGACCGATGTGGTGCCCGACGCCGCCGAATCCGTCGACGTCAATGACGACGCCACCGCCTTCACCTTCCATCTGCGGAAGGGGATGAAATGGTCGGACGGGGCGCCCTTCACCGCCGACGACATCATGTTCTGGTACCAGGACGTGCTGATGAACACCGAGCTGACGCCTTCGGCGCCGCGCTGGCTCCGGGCCGGCGGCAAGCCGGTGACGGTGGAGAAGGTCGACGCCGAGACCGTCCGCTTCAGCTTCGCCGCGCCGAACGGGCTGTTCCTGCCGGTGATGGCGACGCATCTCGGCTCCGACATCCTGGCGGCGTCGCCGCGCCACTACCTCGAGAAGTTCCACAAGAAGTACAACCCCGATGGCATCGACGCCCTGGTCAAGGCGGCCGGTGCGCCGAACTGGACGACGCTGTTCCAGAACCGGACCGCCTATCAGAACGCCAGCCGCTGGCGCGATGTCGGCCGGCCGGTGCTGGACCCCTGGATGCTGACCGTGGGCTACAGCGGCACCAGCCAGGTCGTCGCCGTCCGCAACCCGTATTTCTTCAAGGTCGATACCGAGGGCAACCAGCTGCCCTACATGGACCGGGTCACCTACGACGTGGTCGGCGACACCCAGGGGCTGGTGCTGAAGGCGATCAACGGCGACCTCGACATGCAGGCCTACGGGCTCGACGGCATCGAGAACCAGGCGGTGATGGCCCAGCATATGGAGCAGGGCGGCTACCGCCTGTTCCGGGCCCGACCGGCCTATTCCAACTCGATGCTGATCTGCCTCAACCAGACGGTAAAGGACGAGACCCTGCAGAAGGTGTTCCAGAACCGCGATTTCCGCATCGCCCTGTCGCTGGCGATCAACCGCGACGAGCTGAACGAGCTGATCTATGCCGGCCTGTCGCGGCCCTACCAGGCGGCGCCGCGGCCGGACATGGCGCTGTATGACGAGACCATGGCCACCCAGTACACCGAATACGACCCGGCCAAGGCCAACCAGCTACTCGACGCTGCCGGCTTCGACAAGAAGGATGGCGACGGGTTCCGCCTCGGCCCCGACGGCAAGCGCATCTCCTTCGCCATCGATGCCCTGGCCTCGCGCAAATACCATGTCGATGCGCTGGAGCTGATCCGCAAGTACTGGCGCGATGTCGGCATCGACATGCAGGTCAAGGCGATCGAATCCTCCTTCGCCTTCGCCCGGCAGTTGGCCAACGACCAGCAGGGCCTGGTCTGGCTCGGCGGCGGCGGCTACGACTTCCTCGGGCTGCTCGACCCGAAATGGTACTTCCCCTACGAGAACCAGTCGGCCTTCGCCTCGGCCTGGGGCATCTGGTACCAGAACCCGAAGGACCCGAACGGGGTCGAGCCGACCGGCCCGGCGCGTGAGCAGCAGGAGCTGTACGAGCAGCTCAAGGCCCAGCCGACCACCGCCCGCCAGATCGAAGTGATGAAGAAGCTGCTGGCCATCACCCGCGACCAGTTCTGGGTGATCGGCACGGTAATGCAGCCGGATAATGTCGGGGTGGTGAAGACCAACATGCACAACGTGCCGGAGGCGATGCCGGACACGGTCTTCTACATGACCCCGGGGCCGACCAACCCGGAAACCTACTTCTACGAATAGCCGCCCATCCGACCACGAAACCGAGGCCGCGATGCTCCGCTTCCTGCTGCGCCGCCTGACCTACATGGCCGTGACGCTGGCCGCGGTCTCGGTCGTCGTCTTCATCGTCATCCAGCTGCCGCCGGGCGACTTCCTGACCAGCTACGTCGCCCGCTATTCCGAACAGGGCGGGTCGGTCGACACGGCGATGCTGGAGTCGATGCGGGCGCAATACGGGCTGGGCCAGCCCTGGTACGTGCAGTATTGGCGCTGGATCTCGAACATCGTCTTCGAGGGCGATTTCGGCCAGTCCTTCGACTGGAACCGGCCGGTCTCGGTGCTGCTGTGGGACCGGCTGGGCATGACCCTGCTGCTGTCCTTCATCACCCTGGTCGTGACCTGGGCGGTGTCGCTGCCGATCGGCATCTACAGCGCGGTGCGGCGCTACTCGACGCTCGACTACCTGGTCACCTTCCTCAGCTTCCTCGGCCTCGCCGTCCCCAGCTTCCTGCTGGCCCTGGTGCTGATGTTCGTGCTGTCGCGCAGCTTCGGGGCCGATGTCGGCGGCTTCTTCTCGGCCGAATACATCAACGCGCCGTGGAGCTGGGGCAAGGTCGCCGACCTGGCGGCGCATCTGTACCTGCCGGTGTTCGTGCTGGCGGTGCACGGCACCGCCTCGCTGGTCCGGATCATGCGGGCCAACCTGCTGGACGAGTTGAACAAGCCCTATGTCACCACCGCCCGCGCCGCCGGGCTGCCGGAGATGACGGTGCTGCTGCGCTATCCGGTGCGGGTCGCGCTCAACCCCTTCGTCTCCACCATCGGCTGGATCCTGCCGAACCTGGTCTCCGGCACCGTCATCGTCGGCGTCGTGCTCAGCCTGCCGACGGCCGGGCCGCTGCTGCTCGGCGCGCTGCTGACCCAGGACATGTACCTGGCCGGATCCTTCATCCTGATGCTGAGCGCGCTGACCATCCTCGGCAGCTTCATCTCCGACCTGCTGCTGGCGTGGCTCGACCCGCGCGTGCGGCACGGCTGAGGAGGGTGTCATGACCGTCGCCGACCCGACCGCCCTCCCGGCCCCGCGCCGCGCCACCACCGCGGAGAAGGGGCAATGGGCGCTGATCTACCGGCGCTTCCGCCGCCACCGCCTGGCGTGGTGGAGCGGCGTGGTGGTGATCGCGATCTACGCCGTCGCCGCCTTCGCCGAATTCGTCGCGCCCACCGGGCCGGAGACCTACAGCTCGCGCTACACCTACGCGCCGCCGCAGCTGCTGAAGTTCGGCGGCCGCGACGCCCAGGGCAATTTCGTGCTGGCCTATGTCAACGGCATCAAGAGCACGGTCGACCCGCTGACGGTGCAGCGCACCTATGTCAGCGACCCGAAGGCGGTGATCCCGGTCGGGCTGTTCGTGAAGGGCGAGCCGTACCATCTGCTCGGCCTGATCCCCTGGGACCGGCACCTGATCGGCCCGGTCGACCCGAAGGCGCCGTTCTACCTGTGGGGCGCCGACCGGCTGGGCCGCGACGTGCTGTCCCTGACCATCCACGGCGCCCGGGTGTCGATGTCGATCGGCCTGGTCGGGGTGGCGATCAGCCTGTTCCTCGGCATCCTGCTCGGCGGCATGTCCGGCTATTACGGCGGCTGGATCGACGAGGTGGTGCAGCGCACCATCGACCTGCTGAAGTCGATCCCGACCGTGCCGCTGTGGATGGGCTTCGCCGCCGCGATCCCGACCAACATCGCGCCGCTGATGGTCTATTTCTGGATCACGGTGATCCTGTCGCTGATCGGCTGGACCGACCTGGCGCGCGTCGTCCGCGGCCGCTTCCTGTCGCTGCGGACCGAGGATTTCGTGCTGGCGGCGCGGCTCGACGGCTGCTCGCAGCAGCGGGTGATCTGGCGGCACATGGTGCCGTCCTTCACCAGCCACATCATCGCCTCGGTGACGCTGGCGATCCCGGCGATGATCCTGGCCGAGACCGCGCTGAGCTTCCTCGGCATCGGGCTCAAGCCGCCGGTGATCAGTTGGGGCGTGCTCTTGAAGGACGCGCAGAACCTGCTGGCCGTCACCACCGCGCCCTGGCTGTTCATCCCGGGCATCGCCGTCGTCGTCGCCGTGCTGGCGCTCAACTTCCTGGGGGATGGGATCCGCGATGCCGCCGACCCCTACAACTGAGCCGCGGCCCGCGGGTCTGGACCCCGACCTGCTGCTGCGGGTCGAGGATTTGCGGGTGCAGGTCGGCACCGATGACGGGGTGATCCGGCCGGTCGACGGCGTCAGCTTCGAGCTGGCGGCAGGCAAGACCCTGTGCATCGTCGGCGAATCCGGCTCGGGCAAGAGCATGACCGGCCGGGCGCTGATGAACCTGCTGCCGGAGCGGATGCACATCGCCGGCGGCAGCATCGCCTACCGCACCGGGGCCGGCCCGGTGGTCGACATCGCCGCCCTGCCGCCGCGCGGCCCGGCGATCCGCGCCATCCGCGGGGCCGAGATCGCGCTGGTGTCGCAGGAGCCGATGGCGGCGCTGTCGCCGGTCCACACCATCGGCCAGCAGCTCGACGCCGTGATCCGCCAGCATATGGGGCTGAGCCGCAAGGCGAGGCGCGAGCGGGCGCTGGAGTGCCTGGCCGATGTCGGCATCCCGAAGCCGGCCGAGCGGCTGGACAGCTATCCCTTCGAGTTCTCCGGCGGCATGCGCCAGCGGGTCTGCATCGCCCTGGCGCTATCCTGCGGTCCGCGCCTGATCATCGCCGACGAGCCGACCACCGCGCTCGACGTCACCACCCAGGCCAACATCCTCGACCTGTTCAAGAAGCTGCAGGCGGAGCACGGCCTGTCGATCCTGTTCATCACCCACGACCTGGGCGTGGTCGCCGACGTCGCCGACCAGGTGGCGGTGATGTATCTCGGCCGGGTGGTCGAGCGCGGATCGGTCGACCAGCTGTTCTACGACCCGCAGCACCCCTACACCCGGGCGCTGCTGCAGTCGGTGCCGACCCTGTCGCGCCAGCGCGTGCACCGGCTGGCGGCGATCCGCGGCATGGTGCCGTCGGCCTTCGACCGGCCACCCGGCTGCCCGTTCCACCCGCGCTGCGACCAGGCGGTGGCCGGGCTGTGTGACCGGCAGGACCCGCCGGAGACGGCGCTCGGCCCCGGCCGCGGCGCGCGCTGCGTTCTGCTGGAGGACGCCGCCGGGCCGCAGGTTCAGACGAGGAGCGTCCAGCATGCCTGAGCTCGCGCCCGAGAACCTGGTCGAGCTGCGCGACCTGCGCATGGAGTTCGCGCCGCGCAAGCGGCTGTTCCGCTCCGGCATGTCCAACCCGGTCCGCGCGGTCGACGGCGTGTCCTTCGATATCCGCCGCGGCGAGACCCTGGGGCTGGTCGGCGAATCCGGCTGCGGCAAGTCGACCGTCACCCGCTGCATCCTCGGCGCCTACAAGCCGACCGGCGGCACCATCGCCTATCGCGACCCGCAGGGGCGGGTGGTCGACCTGGCGGCGCTGAGCGAGAAGCAGCGCCGGCCCTACTGCACCGACCTGCGCTTCGTGTTCCAGGACCCGCAGGCCTCGCTGGACCCGCGGATGACCGTGGTCGACCTGGTCGGCGAGGTGCTGCGCGTCAACCGGCTGGCGAGCGGCCGCGAGATCCCCGGCATCGTCGCCGGGCTGATGGAGAGGGTCGGCCTCAGGCCCGAATACGCCCACCGCTACCCGCACGCCTTCTCCGGCGGCGAGCGCCAGCGCATCGGCATCGCCCGGGCGCTGGCCACCCGGCCGCGGCTGGTGATCCTGGACGAGGCAGTGTCGGCGCTGGACGTCAGCGTCCGGGCCCAGACCCTGAACCTGCTGAAGGATCTGCAGGAGGAGTTCGGGCTGACCTATCTGTTCGTCAGCCACGACCTCAGCGTCATCCAGTACATCTGCGACCGCGTGGTGGTGATGTATGTCGGCCAGATCGTCGAGAGCGCGCCGATCGACGAGCTCTATGCCCGGCCGCGCCACCCCTACACCGAGGCGCTGCTGTCGGCCCTGCCGGTGCCGGACCCACGGCGCCAGCGGCAGCGCCGGCGGATCCAGCTGAAGGGCGAGGTGGCGGACCCGGCCAACCGGCCCTCCGGCTGCGCCTTCCATCCGCGCTGCCGCTTCGCCACCGAGCTGTGCCGCACCACGGCGCCGCCGCTCAAGCATTTCGGCGGCCATGCGGCCGCCTGCCACTACGCCGAGGAGCTCGATCTCCGCGGCGTCCTCTCCGACCCGAACCCGCAGGTTGCCCATGCCTGACATCATCCGCCGCCACGACAACGGCAACCGGCCGATCCTGCATCACGACGCCCGCATGGCCAGCGTGCATTTCAACCTGGTCAGGCTCGGACCGGGCGAGAGCTTCGAGACCCGGCTGCCGGAGCATGAGGCGATCCTCGCCGTGCTGTCCGGCACGGTCGACATCGCGGTCGACGGCGAGGCCTTCGCCGCGGTCGGCCGCCGCGCCGACATCTGGTTCGGCCCGGCGGATTCGGTCTACGCCCCGGTCGGCAGCGCCATCCGCATCACGGCGGGGGAGAAGCCGGCTGAGGTCGCGATCGGCGGCGGTGTGACCAGCGAGCGCCACCCCGCCTTCCGCATCCCGCCGGAGGAGGTGGTGATGGTCGATGTCGGCTCGTCCGACACCCACAGCCATCGCCGGATCTTCCACATCCTCGGCCAGAACGGGCAGGGGCGGGCGGGGCGCCTGCTGGTCAGCGAGCTCTATGCCGATGACGGGTGCTGGAACGGCTATCCGCCGCACAAGCACGACACCGACGTGCCGGGCCAGGGCGGCCCGAAGGAGACGGCGCATGACGAGCTGTACCATTTCCGCTACGACCCGCCCTCCGGCTTCGGCGCCCAGCTGATCTACGAGGACAGCGGCGAGCCCAAGGCCTGGCTGACCCGCGACGGCGACACCTTCACGGTCGACCGCGGCTATCACCCGACCGTCACCTCGCCGGGCCACCGCGCCTACATCTTCACGGTGATGGTGGGGAAGACGGAGCGCGGCCTGGTGCAGTATTTCGATCCCGCGCACGCCCATCTGATGGACCGGATCCCCGGCATCCAGGCGATGCGGGAGAAGTTCCGATGACTCTGTTCGACCTGACCGGCAAGCGCGCCCTGGTCACCGGCTCCTCGCGCGGGCTCGGCTTCTCGGTCGCCGCCGCGCTCGGCCGCCACGGCGCCACGGTGATCCTGAACGGCCGCGACGACGGGCCCCTGGGCCAGGCCGTGGCCAAGCTGCGCGACGAGGGCATCGACGCCCACGCCGCCCGCTTCGATTTGACCGAGCCCGAGGCCGCCGCCGCCGCCATCGGCCAGGCGGCGCAGTCGGTCGGGGCGATCGACATCCTGGTCAACAATGCCGGCGTGCAGCTGCGCAAGCCGTTTCTGGACTTCGCGCTCGAGGACTGGCGGATGATCCTCGACGTGCACCTGATCGGCAGCGTCGTCGCCGCCAAGGCGGTGCTGCCGGGGATGGTCGAGCGCCAGGCCGGCAAGATCATCAACATCTGCTCGCTGATGAGCGAGCTGGGCCGGCCGACCATCGCCCCCTACGCCTCGGCCAAGGGCGCGCTGCGCATGCTGACCCGGAACCTCGCGGTCGAGTTCGCGCGGCACAACATCCAGGTCAACGGCATCGGCCCCGGCTATTTCGCCACCGAGCTGAACCGCGCTTTGATGGACGACCCGGAGTTCGACGCCTTCGTCAAGCGCCGCACCCCGGCGGCCCGCTGGGGCCATCCGGACGAGCTGGGCGGCGCCGCCGTGTTCCTGGCCTCCGGCGCCTCCGACTTCGTCAACGGCCAGATCATCTATGTCGATGGCGGCCTGCTGGCGTCCGTCTAGTCCCCGGGCTTTAGCAAGGGGATCGGGCGGCTGATTTGCGTTGCCTCTCCCGCCTGGCGGGAGAGGTCGGACGTCCGCAGGACGGCCGGGTGAGGGCTGGCCCGGGCGTCGACAAAGAGCCCTCACCCGGAGCCGCTTCGCGTCTCCGACCTCTCCCGCAAGCGGGAGAGGCAATCCGATAACGTCCGTGGATTTGTGAACCAGCCATTCTCGAGAATAGAGACGAGGGAGAACCACGTGACCGCCACCCCGATCCGGGTCGACCTGAACGGCCCCGCCCGCCCGTGGAAGCGCTTCTGGCGCAGCACCGGCTTCTCGCCGGCGGAGCTGCTGCTGGAGCCGGAGATGCAGCAGGCCCTGGCCCATCTCGGCGCCGTGCCGAACCGCGGCATCGAGTATCTGCGGGTCCACTACATGCTCGACCTGGTGAAGGCGGAGCGGCTCGGCGCCTATGACTGGACCCTGCTGGACCAGGCGCTGGACGCCATTGTCAGCCACCGGCTGCGGCCGTTCTTCGAGCTGATGGGCAACCCCGGCAAACTCTTCACCGACCTCAACCAGGATGCGCAGGTGCGGCACTGGCGCGACCTGGTCGAGGCCCTGGCGCGGCGCTGCGTCGAGCGTTACGGCGCGGAGGAGGTTCGCACCTGGTATTTCGAGACCTGGAACGAGCCGGACATCTGGTGGAAGCTGGGCGGCGAGACCGGCTTCAACAACTACTACGACGCCTGCTCGGAAGGGCTGAAGGCGGTCGACCCGGCGCTGCGCCTGGGCGGGCCGGGCGTGGCGCGGCGGGTGCCGCCGATCTTCCGCAGCTTCCTGGCCCATTGCGACACCGGCACCAACTGGTTCACCGGCGAGACCGGGGTGCGGCTCGACTTCATCTCGGTGCATGAGAAGGGGGCGGTGAAGCATCCGGAGGACCTGACCCCGGACACGGTCGGGATCTGCCGGCACGAGATGGAGGCGGTGAGCTATATCCGCGAGCACCATCCGCGCTTCGCAAGCCTGCCCTTCATCAACGATGAATGCGACCCGCAGATCGGATGGGAGCACTATCACAGCTGGCACGCCATGCCGTATTTCGCCGGGCTGATCGCCAAGGTGATCGACCAGCACCAGCGGCTGCTGGTCGAGGCCGAGGGCGTCGACTACGACATCCTCAGCAACGACAACGGCTTCCTCGGCCGCTGGGGCCAGCGCACACACCTGGCCTTCTTCGGCGCCCGCCAGTTCGACGCGGCGCAGCGCGACTGGGTCACCGACCTGGCGGCGCTGGCGGACCGTCGCGCCAACCCGGAGCCCTTCGACTACGTCAAGAAGCCGGGGCTGACGGTGATGGAGCTGCTGGCCCTGCTCGGCGACCGCCGGGTCGATGCGCCGGGCGCGCTGGACCCCGACCGCACCGGGCTCGGCGTGATGGCCACACCGACGGCCGACGGCGCCACGGTGCTGCTGTACAACAGCGTCGACCGGATCTGGCGGTCGGGCACCAGCCCGGTGAAGCTGGAGGTCGCGGGCCTCACCCCCGGCCGCTACACGCTGGGCCTGTTCGAGATCGCGCAGGACAAGGGCGACCCGTTCTCGGTCTGGGAAGCCCAGGCCGCCGCCACCGCGACCCATGCCGACCAGCTGGTGGCGCTGAGCACGCCGAATGCCGGGCAGCTGACGGCGATGCGCCAGGCGCAGGAGCCGGCGCTGACCGTGCGCGAGGTCGAGGTCGGTGCCGACGGCCGGCTGGCGCTCCACCTCGACCTGCTGCTGCCCTCGGTGGCGCTGGTCGTGCTGGTGCGGGACGGGGCCGCGCAAGCGGACGCCTCGGCGTCCGCGCCGGCGTCGAACCTCCGGGTGCGGCGCGACCGCGGCCTGAACGGCCCCAACCAGCTGCTGTTCTGGGACCCGCCGGCCGGCGGCGTTCAGCTCTTCGACGTGCTGTGGAGCGCTTCGGAGGCGGGGCCGTTCGAGCCGGTCAACCCGGTCCGGTTGCTGTCCAGCATGTATCTCCACGCCGTCGAGCGGCCGGGCGGCTTCTACCGCATCCGCACCACCGA
Organism: Inquilinus sp. CA228; assembly: GCF_052078665.1. Classification (NCBI taxonomy): domain Bacteria; kingdom Pseudomonadati; phylum Pseudomonadota; class Alphaproteobacteria; order Rhodospirillales; family Rhodospirillaceae; genus Inquilinus; species Inquilinus sp. CA228. Next base: position 101,247 of record NZ_JBQJIK010000002.1, read on the forward strand.
CCTGGCGGGCCGGGAGCTCTCGGTCTCGGCGACGGTGGCGGCGGGCTGACCGGCGAGGCTCGGTCGCTCAACTGCTGTCGGGCGGGTCGTCGTCATCGAGCGGAATGTCGAGGTCGTTCTCGATGTCGAAGCCGAGGGAGCGGCAGAGGCGGATCACGACGGTGCCGAAGCTTTCGGTGTCGAGCAGCGTCTCGACATCGGGCTCCCGCAGCCGGACAGCCAGCCCGGCCCGGATGTCGGCGGCCACGGCCGGCGCCGCGTGGACGTCGATGGCGTGGTCGATGCAGGCGGTGACCGCGGCCCGGCGGCGGGTGTGCTCGGCCCGGATCTCGTCCGGGCTGCCGTCCGGCCGGCCCGGACGCGGCCGGCTGACACGATGCGGCGCCCGGCGGCTCCACTTTTCGGCCAAGCCGAGGCCGCAGACGAGCCCGGCCACGACCGAGCCGACCGGGCGGTCCTCAACCGGATCCTCCTGGTCGCCATAGAGGTCGGCAAACGCCTGGGAGACCTGCAGGTCGAGGGCGGCGGCGCGGCCGCGATCCTCGACATCGCCCCAGACCAGATGGTCGATCTGGGTCACGACCTGCTGGCGACGGCGGCGGCGGCGGCGGGCGCGGCGCGCCTCGCCGCCGCCGTCGCGGACGCTCAGGTCCCGCACGGCGCGGGCGCGCTGGGCCAGGGTCTGGCGCACCAGATGGGCGTAGCGGGCGAAGGCGAGACCAGGATCCGGAGCCGCAGCCTGGGGCTCGGCCTCAGCCTCTGCCGCCTCGGCGGCAAGGGCGCGTGCACCAGCGGCCTCGGCCAGTTGCATGCCGATCTCGGTGTAGCGCGCCAAAAAACTTGGATCGCCACGCAACAAATTGTGACCCGCATCGCAGCTGGCAAAGGGACGCAATTTGGAGCCGCGAAATGGCTTGAGGACCTGATACCATCCGACTGCACCGATTGGGGCATCGGCTGGTGCGTCCTCCCACTTAGCCGCCGGGGTGCAGTGCGGTCTGTCGCGGCACCTCCTCGCGTCGCCTCACCTGGGATGGAACAAGAGCGAAAGGCCCCGAAGGAAGAAGTTTGGCTCGGGGGAGAATATGAACAACGACGATTTGTGGGCGAAGCTGGGGTCTGTGGCCTACGATGTACCTGGCGGCGCAGATTTTTTTATCAAGCGTCCGCTTTTGGCTCATTATACTACAATTTCGAGTTTGGAGAAGATTCTATCTGGAGATGAATTGTGGTTTTCTAACCCTCTATTCATGAATGATTTGGAAGAAGTTAAGTATGGGATCATTGAAGGGACAAAACTGTGCAGAGAATCAGATGCGTTAAAGAGGGCATTTGATAATGCGAGCGTCTACAACAAATTTTTAGATTCGCTGGATCACTATTTCGCCGAATTTCACACGAAGCACGCGTTTGATATATACGTTTTTTCCCTTTCGGAGCACAGCAAAACAAACAACGATGGGCTCCTATCCATGTGGCGCGGATATGGGGCGAATGGAAACGGAGCAGCCCTTATCTTCGATGCCTCAAATATGACGGAGATAGAGCATAGTCCATTGAAGCTGTCAAAAGTCATTTATGGAACTGGAAATAGTAGACTTAGATGGTCTAAAAAGGCGATACCAATATTTGCAAAAATCATCAGTGAATGTCAAATTACAGAAGATCAGGCATACGTCGCAGCGTATGCTATATTTTACCATATTAAAATATTTGCACTCTATACGAAGCATTCTGGATTTAAGGAAGAAAGAGAATGGAGGATTACTTACTTTAATGAAATGGATGCTGAAAATAAATTGACCAATATGCTTAGTTATCATATCGGCAATAGGGGAGTTGAGCCGAAGCTCAAACTAAAACTTGCACCAATGGAAGGAATAATCGCGCCAGAAGCTACTATAGACAATCTAGTACGCAAAATAATCCTTGGACCAACAATTTCCTCTGCCCTGTCAATACGATCAATAAAGAGAATGCTTGAGTCGATCGGAAAAACACATCTGTGCGATCGAGTTGTTGCATCTCAGATCCCGTTCCGAGCGACTTGACGTGCATAATCTCGGAGGCGCGGCGCGAAGGAACCGCGCCTCCGTTTCGATTCACCTGTTCAAGATCCGCGGGCCGCCGTCGACCCGTCCTTAAACCTTGTGAATCATCAACTCACCGACGCAACCGCGAGCGTTGCCATTGGTCGACCAGGCAGTCGCAACCGCCTCGACTCTCGCCCATTCGAACAAAGCGCGGATCTCGGCGGTATCGTTGATCGAGAGAAGCCATTGCCCCTTCAACCCACGCAACGCCCCAGCCAATCGAGGAAATTCCTCGCCCGACCAGGTCGAACCGTAATAGGTCTCACGCTCACCAACCCACGCCAATTGTGGACTCTCACCGGAATTCCTAGACTCCACTGTCTCAGTCCAGAGGTGCAGTCCACCGTAATTCCCAATAATGTGATCGAAAGTCTCGTGAGATTTATTTCTCATGATCCTGCCAATGTGCTGGCGGCAGATTGCCCGCAGCGATTGTCCTCCGAATGCTCACTGCTTCGGACGCCATGTTGCTTTTCTTCGAAATATGCAATTATAGCAACGGCGAATGATCCTCGGGAGGGGGATCATGATCCAGTCAGCGCGCGGCGCATTCGATCTTCTGCTCAGAGCGGTCCTTCTTGCCGTCCTTGCGACGGCTTTCGCCGGCCTCGGGCCGCGCGGCCCGGCGCTCGCCGCGAAAGACGACATCTGGACGCTGCAGGACATCAGGATCAACACCGAGAGGCTCTACCGCAGCGTGACCGTCATCAGCAAACGCCTGGACGGCAAGGGCGGCTTCCTCGAGTTCCAACTGAGCGGCGACGACCAGTTGTCCAGCTGTCCGGGGGGCTCGGAGCAGGTGCGCTTCAGCTGGGATTTTTTCGGAGACGTTTCGCAGCTGCCGGAAGGATCCGACGTGCAGCTGGGCTTGCACGGCGAACGTCTGCACATCACGCCACCCTGCGGCGGGGCGATCGCCGCGGACGCCAGAACGACCGCCATCGGCAGCAAGGGCGGCAGCCCGGCCGTGTCCGAAGAGCAGATGAAGATCACGGATGGGGACCGGTTCTATACCGGTCCCGACACGATAGACACCCGCTTTGCCTTCGGCGCCGACGACGGCGGTGCCCGCACGAGCACGACGCGGATCATCCGCCTCGACGTCTACGATCACAACAATACTCGCCCATATGCGTATTTCGTTCTTCAGTTCGGCTTCCGCGGTGCCGGGATGCTGCAGGTCATCTATCTCTACAAGGGCGGAACCGACACGCCCTTCAAACCGCCTGTGGTGACCGGCGACGGCGCCTGCGGCTTTACGCTCGGCTCCGGCATCCTCGCCAAATGGCAGGAATTCGGGGGAGAGACCGGAATCCTCGGCTGCGCGACCGGCAACGAGGACGAGGCAGGCCGTTCGCCATCCGGCACGACCGGGCGCTATGGGACGTTCACGGGCGGCGTCATCATCTGGCACCGCGACGGGCCCCTGGCCGGCAGATCCTTCGCAGTGCATGGCTGCATCGGCGCGACCTATCAGGGCTTGGGCGGAACCGGCTCCTGGCTCGGTTTGCCGGTCAGCGACGAGATCGACGTTGCGGGTGGTCGCCGCGGCGACTTCGAGGGCGGTTACATCCTGTGGAACCCGGCGACCGGCGGGTGCACCGCGCACCGTGACGGCAGCGTCGAATTCACGCTTGAACCGAACACCAATCGCCCCGGTCTGGACTTCAGGGATTTCGACCTGATCCAGGAGATCCCGGAACTGTGCCGCGATGCCTGCGCGGCGGACAACATGTGCGTCGCCTACACCTATGTCAGGGGCGGGGTGCAAGGCCCCAAAGCCCGGTGCTGGCTCAAATCCGCCGCCCCGGCTCCGGTCGCCCACGACTGCTGCGTGTCGGGCGTCAGGCGTTAACACGCTGCTCCGAGCGGGTCATCGTCGCGCCGCTGGTCCGTCAGCCATTTCCGACGAAATCGCCGCCGAGATAGGCGAACTTCTGCCGCAGTTGGATAAGGTCGCGCTCGAACTGCTCCAGGGGATAGTCGATCTCGGGCGCAACGCTGGCGTCGGGCTGGTCGGGCAGGGCCGGGTCGATCCGCCGGATCGGGTCGATCATGGTGTCCGCCTTGGTGACGACGTCCGGGGCCTGCCTCGCGCCCTCGTCGGCCTGGAGCTGCTGGACGGCGAAACGGATGTTCCACCGCTCGCGCGAGGTCATCTTGTGGCCGGCCTGCCAGCGCTGCAGCCACTGCTCGAGCTGGCCCAGCGCATAGCGCAGCTCGCCGTCTCGGTCGGTGCCGGGCATCGCCTCTCTCCCCTTCGGTCGCCCGAGGGACATGGCGGCGGCCGGGCCTTCCGGCAAGGGCGCTAGGCGTGCCCGACGGGCCGGCCTCCGTGCCAGCTCAGATACTCGTATTTCGGTCGCAGCAGCTCCATGTCGCGCTCGAACTCCGGCAGGGTGTAGTCGACCGCGGCAGCATCGCCCGCCTCGATCAGGGCGGAATGCTCCGGGTCCGCGGCGGCCAGCAGGTTGGCGATCTCCTCATGCGCCGAGGGCTCGGCGTCGTCATGGACCTCGCCCTCGTCGATGTGCAGCTCGCCGACCGCCCGCTTGATCGCGGCCAGCTGGAGCCCGTTCGGGGCCTGCCCCGCGAGCCATCGCACCCGCCAGGCTTCCAGCTGGGTCATCGCATAGCGCAGCTCGTCGTCGCGTTCGTTGGCGGGCATGAGTCGGGCTCCCGGCTGTGGCCCGATGGTGATGCGCGCCTTCGGCCGAGGGGGCAAGATCTGCCGCCTCGCATTGCCGATGACAACGTTGTCTTGACAGAGTCTTGCCGGCCCGTCTCTCTATGCGCGGGATGAAGTCGTCAACGCACCGGCCCGCGACGGTCCGGATCAAACAGGGAGAGGATGATGACGAAGACTCTGGCGCGCCGCGCCGTCGGCAGTGCCGTTCTCGCGATCGCGGCCCTGGTCGCCGCCACCGGCGCGGCCGATGCCGCCGCCAATTGCATCAAGGGCGACCGCAAGCCGCCCTTCACCGTCGGCTGGGCCAACATCTATTCCGTGCCGACCTGGATGAAGCAGACCGAGGGCACCATCAGCACGATGGTGGACGAGTTGAAGGGCAAGGGGCTGGTCGACAAGCTGGTCATCACCGACGCCCAGGGCAACGCCAACACCCAGATCCAGCAGGTCCAGTCGATGATCGACGCCGATGTCGACGCGATCATCCTGATCGCCGGCTCGGCCACGGCGCTGGACCGTGTGGTCGCCGACGCCTGCGCCAAGGGCATCGCGGTGATCAACTTCGACAGCCTGGTGCAGACCGACAAGGTGACGGCCAAGCTCAACACCGACTCAGCAGACTGGGGCCGCCAGGCGGCCGAGTGGCTGGTCAAGCAGATCGGCGGCAAGGGCAAGATCATCGTGCTGAACGGCCCGGCCGGCATCTCGGTCAGCGATGACCGCCGCAAGGGCGCGACGCCGGTGCTGGCCGCCAATCCGGGGGTCGAGGTGCTGGCCGAGACCAACACCGACTACAACGTCGCCCCGGCGCAGGAGGCGGTGACCAGCCTGCTGTTCGCCAACCCGGAGATCGACGGCATCCTGTCGCTGGGCGGCGCGCTGTCGGCCGGCGCGATCCTGGCGATGGACAGGCAGGGCCGCGCCTTCGTGCCGACCACCGGCGAGAACTACCGCCAGTTCCTCGAGCTGTGGAAGCAGCACGAGATGAAGGGCTGGGCGACGATGCAGCCGAACTGGCTGGGCGCGCTGGCGGTCTACACCGCGGTGCAGGCGCTTTCGGGCAAGGACGTGCCGGCCTTCGTCAAAGTGCCGCTGCCGGTGATCGACGACGCCAGCATCGATGGCTATCTGGCGCGGGCCGACAAGTTCCCGGCCGATGGCTACATCTTCTCGGAATACGACACGGCGCTGTTCGACACGCTGCTGGCGGCGAAGTGAGCCTGGGGGGCGGGGGCGGCGCCGTGACGGCGTCGCCCATCCTGGCTGCCGAGGGCGTGTCCAAGGCCTTCTTCGGCAATCCGGTGCTGCGCAACGTCTCGATCGCGCTGCATCCCGGCCGGGTCCATGCCCTCTTGGGCGAGAACGGGGCCGGCAAGTCGACCCTGATCAACATCCTGTCCGGGGCGCTGCGGCCGGATGGCGGGTCGCTGACGGTCGATGGCCGCGGCGCCAGCCACCTGACGCCGCGCGAGGCTCAGCGTGCTGGCATCGCCGTGGTGCAGCAGGAGCTGAGCCTGGCGCCGCATCTGTCGATCGCCGAGAATATCGGCCTCGGCGCCTATCCGCGGCGGCTCGGGCTGATCGACTACGGCGCGCTGGTGGCGCGGGCCCGGGCGGCCTGCGACCTGGTCGGGCTGGACGAGCCGCTGGACCTGCCGGTCGACGCCCTGTCGCTCGGCCGCCGGCAGATGGTCGAGATCGCCAAGGCGCTGTACCGGAAGCCGCGGGTGCTGATCCTGGACGAGCCGACCTCGTCGCTGTCGGCGCATGAGGCGCAGACCCTGGCCCGGCTGGTGCGGCGGCTGCGCGACGAGGGCGTGGCCATCCTCTACATCTCGCACCGGCTGAACGAGGTGCTGGACCTCTGCGATTACGCCACCGTGCTGAAGGACGGCAGCCGCACCGCCGACCGGCCGCTGGCCGGCGTCGACCCGGAAGGGCTGGTGCGGCTGATGGTCGGGCGCGACCCGGGCGACCTGTTCCCGGCCTGGCAGCCCGCCGCCCAGGAGGAGGCGGCGATCGAGATCCGGGGATTCCGCGCCGGGGCCGCGCGGGAGGTCGATCTGACCGTGCGCTATGGCGAGGTGGTCGGCATCGGCGGGCTGGTCGGGCAGGGGCTGGAGGACCTGCTGCTCGGCCTCGTCGGCGCCCTGCCGGCGGCGGCCGCTGCCGCGCGCATCGCCGGCGCCGAGCGGCCCTTCGGCAAGGTGACCGAGGCGACGGCGGCCGGCCTGGCGTATGTGCCGGCCGACCGCAAGAAGGAGGGGCTGCTGCTGCCGCACAGCATCGCCTTCAACCTGATGCTGCCGACGCTGGCGCGGCCTTCGCGTGGCTTGCGTGACCGGGCGGGGGAGGCGGCGACGGTGGCCGACCTCGCCAAGCGCCTGACCATCAAGGGCGACACGGCGCGGCCGGTGCAGGCGCTGTCCGGCGGCAACCAGCAGAAGGTGGCGCTGGCCAAGTGGCTGCCGCTGGCGCCGCGCGTGCTGCTGCTGAACGACCCGACGCGCGGCGTCGATGTCGAGACCAAGCGGGAGATCTACGTCATGCTGCGGGCGCTGGCGGCGCAGGGCAAGGCGATCGTGCTGCTCAGCTCCGACACGCCCGAGCTGGTCCATCTCTGCGACCGGGTGGCGGTGATGTTCGCCGGCCGCACCGTGGCGACGCTGGAGCGGCCGGGGATCAGCGAGGAGGCGATCGTCGGCGCCGCCATGGGCGTCGCCGCGCCGGGGCTGGCGGCATGAGCACCGCACTCTATCGGGCGATCCAGGGCCGCCGGCACCAGGGGTTGCGCGGGCTGTACCTGATCGTGGCGCTGTTCCTGGTGCTGTATGTCGCGCTGTTCCCGGGGCTGGTCAGCGTCGAGGGCGTCGCCAAATTCACCCAGAACTGGTTCCCACTGGCGCTGGTGGCGATGGCCCAGGCGATGATCATGCTGACCGGCGGCATCAACCTCGCGGTCGGCGCCATGGTCAGCCTCGGCGCCGTGGTCGCCGCCACCAGCTTCGACGGGCTGCTCGGCGTGCCCGGCGGCGTGCTGGCCGTGGCCGCGATCGGGCTCGCGGTCGGGGCCGGGGCCGGCGCGATCGTGGCGCTGTTCCGGCTGCCGGCGATCATCGTCACCCTGGCCGGGTCCTTCATCCTCGGCGGCGCGGCGCTGCTGGTGCTGCCGCGGCCGGGTGGCGACGTGCCGGACTGGCTGTCGGATCTTCTCGCGGGCAACCAGCCGGTGGCGCTGCTGCTGCTGGTGCTGCTGGCGATCGGCTGGAAGCTGTATCTGGCGACGCCGATCGGCATCGGCCTTTACGCCGCCGGCGACAACCCGGTCGGCGCCTACCGCTCCGGCGTGCCGGTCGACCTCGCCAAGATCGTAGCCTATGCGGTCAGCTTCATGCTGGCGGCGCTGGCCGGGCTGTTCGTGGCGGCGCAGACGGGATCGGGCGACCCGGTGATCGGCACGCCCTTCACCCTGAACTCGATCGCCGCGGCGGTGCTGGGCGGGGTCGGCTTCCTCGGCGGGGCCGGCACCATGCGCGGCGCCATCGCCGGCAGCCTGCTGCTCAGCGTCATGATCAACGTCATGTTCTTCCTGGGCTTTCCGCCCGTGGCGCAATACATCGCCCAGGGGCTGATCATCGTCGGCGCCGTGGCGCTGCCGCAGATCCGCTGGAGGCGGGCATGAGCGCACTCGCGACCAGGCTGCCCGCCATCCTGCGGCACAAGGTGGTGCTGGCCTGGCTGGTGGTGGCCGCGGTGTGGATCGCCGCCAGCCTGCTGACCCGCGGCTTCGGCGCCTATGGCCATCTGCGCTACCTGCTGGAGCTGGCGGCCGTGATCGGCCTGGTCGCCGCCGGGCAGACGCTGGTGGTGATCGGCGGCGGCATCGACCTCGCGGTCGGCGCGGTGATCACGGTGACGGCGATCCTGCTGCCGCTGCTGTCGGTGGCCTGGGACCCGACCGGCCTTGTCGGGGTGGCGGCGACGCTGCTGGTCGCGGCCGGCATCGGTTTCCTCAACGGGCTCGGCATCGCCGCTCTCCGGGTGCCCCCGCTGATCATGACGCTGGCGATGGCGACGCTGCTGCAGGGCCTCTTGGTGATCGTCGCCGGCGGCAGCGCCATCACCGTGCGCAACCCGGTGGTGGAATGGCTCGGCTCGGCCCGCCCGGCCGGGGTGCCGGTCGGCATCCTGCTGTGGCTCGTGGTCTCGGCCGGGGTGCTGGTGCTGCTGCACCGCACCGCGGCGGGCGCCCGGATCTTCGCCCTCGGCACCAGCCCGCTGGCGGCGCGGCTGTCCGGCGTCGATATCGGGCGGACGACGGTGCTGCTCTACACCCTCAGCGGGCTGATGGCGGGCATCGCCGGGGTGCTGGTGCTGGGCATGAACCGGCAGGGCTATGTCGGCATCGGCGACCCGTACCTGCTGACCTCGATCGCCGCGGTGGTGCTGGGCGGCACCTCGATCCTGGGCGGGCGCGGCACCTATGCCGGCACCATCCCGGGGGCGATCCTGCTGGTCACCATCACCGCGCTGATCACCGTGGTGAACGCCTCGCCCGGCTGGCGCAGCATCCTGTTCGGCGGGCTGATCCTGGGGCTCTTGCTGCTGTCGGGCAGAGAGGCTCGGCGCTAGCATTCGGTCAGGATCTGCGCTCTCCGATCGACTGGATTTCCGCCGCAATCGGGTGCGAGGAGACAGTCATCAGAGGATGAGGAGCAGCGACATGTCGCGGGCCATTGTCTCCGCCGATGATCTTCCCAAGGCTCCAGCCTTTTACAGTCATGCGGTCACATGCGCGGGACTGGTGTTCGTCTCAGGGACGGCCGCCTACGACGCGGCGACGGGCAAGATCGTCGGCGAGACGATACAGGAGCAGACGGCGCAAGCCCTGCGGAACATCTTAGCCATTCTGAAAGCCGCCGGAACCACGCTCGACAAGGCTGTCAGCGCCACCGTCATCCTCGCCGATGAGGACGACTTCCCAGGCATGAACGAAGAATGGGTGAGGTGGTTTCCGACCGACCCGCCGGCACGACAGGGAGCCAAGCTCCCTGTCCGCATCCCCGGGCTCAAGGTCTCGATCGCAATGATCGCCGAGGCGTAGCGACCTTCAAGACATATCAAAGGCGATACAGCCGGCGGGCGTTGTCGTGGAACAGGGCCCGCTGCTCGGCCGGGGTCAGGTCCGCGGTGAACGCCTTGAAGCCGTCCCAGACCTGGTCGAACGAGGCATGCAGCCCGGCCACCGGGAAGTCGCTGGCGAAGAGCGACCGGCCGGGGCCGAAGGCGTCCAGGCAGGCCAGCACCACGTCGCGCAGGCTGTCCGGCGTCCAGTCATGGTCATAGGCCACGAGGTCGGAGATCTTGAGATGGACGTTCGGCTCGCGGCCCAGTGCCGCCAGGCCGGCGCGCCAGCGGGCCATCCCCTCCGGGTCGCGGTCGGCCGGGCTGCCGCAATGGTTCAGGATGAAGACCTGGCCGGGAAAGTCGCGCACCAGCCGCAGCGCATCCGCCATCTGGCCCGGATAGATCATCAGGTCGAAGCTCAGGCCATGCCCGGCCAGCAGGGCCAGGCCGCGGCGCCAGGCCGGGTCGTCCATCCGGTCCGGCCGGGCGACGAAGCTGCGCGCCGGGTCGGGGTGCCAGCTCAGGATGTCGCGGATGCCGACGACGCAGGGAAAGGCCGCCTGGCGCTCGAGCAGCGCCGCCGCGTCCGGTGACTCGAGCGGGACATGGGCGACGTAACGGCTGGCGATGCCGTCCGCCTTGTCCAGCGTCTCCAGCCACTCGGTCTCGGCCACCGGATCGGCGGGGTCCCAGCTGGCCTCGATATGCACGGTCGCGACCACCGGCTGGTTGCGCGCATCGGCCCGGTAGTCGGCCGGCAGATAGTTGCGGCGCAACGGCGCGTTGTCGCCGAACACCATCTCTCCCCGTGCCGGGCGCAGCCAGGGATGGCGGTCCATCGAGAGGTCCCAGAGATGATGGTGCGCGTCGACGATCGGGCCGTCATAGGGCTGGGTCACGCAAGCTCTCCCGCAGGATGTCCGTCCTGTGCCGGATCGATGACAACGTTGTCTTGACAGATAGCCTGCCGCTGCCGTTTAAGGAAGACCAAGGACAGGGAAGGGGAGCGGCGCGATCATGGCCGACGGGATCATCGTGCGGGAAGCGGAGATGCTGCATGACGGCATCCGGGGCGTGCCCCCGGGCGCCGGGCCGATCCCGCTGGACGCGGTGGCGGCGCAGGGCTGGCACCCGGCCGAGGGCACCATGTCGCTGCCGGTGCTGACCCTGGACGAGGACGCCTTCGCCGGCAACCGGGCGCTGATGCTGCGCTATGCGGCGGAGCAGGGGGCGGCGATCGCGCCGCATTCCAAGACGCCGATGGCGCCGGCGCTGGCGGCCTCGCTGGTCGCGGCCGGGGCCTGGGGCACCACGGTGGCCGACATCCGCCAGGCCGCGGTGATGCTGCGCGCCGGGCTGAACCGGCTGATCCTGGCCAACCAGGTCGGCGGCCCGGGCGGCGCCCGCCGCCTGGCCCGGCTGCACGAGGCCTATCCCCGGGCCGAGATCTACGCCTTCGTCGATTCCCCCGAGGCCGTTTCGGCGCTCGACGCCGCCTGGCGCGAGGCGCGGCTGGCGCCGCTGCCGGTGGTGGTCGAGGTCGGGGCCGGCCGCGCCGGCGCCCGCGACCTGGCGGCGGCGGAGCGGGTGATCGCCGCGGTCCAGGCCAGCGAGGGCCGGCTGCGCCTGGCCGGGGTCGGCGCCTATGAGGGCGCGGCGGCGACGGCGGATGCGGAGCGGACGCGGACGGCGATCGCCGACCTCGCCGCGCTGGCGGCGGAGACCTTCGGTAAGGTCCGCGCCGCCGCGGGGCCGCAGGCGCCGCTGATCCTGACCGCCGGCGGCTCGGTGTATTTCGACCTGGTCGTGCGGCATCTCGGCCCGGTGGCCGCCGCCGACGGCAAGGCCCGGCTGGTGCTGCGCAGCGGCGCGATCTTCTTCCACGACCATGGCCTCTACCGGCGCGGCCTGGCGGCGCTCGACGCCCGCCAGGGCTTCCGCCTGGGCGGCGAGGCGGCGAGCGCGTCGGACGGGTTCCGCCCGGCGCTGCGGATCTGGGCCGAGGTGCTGTCGCGCCCGGCGCCGGGCCTGGCCATCTGCGGCATGGGCATGCGCGACGTCTCCTCCGACCAGGACCTGCCGACGCCGCTGCGGCTGCACCGCGACGGCCGCCCGCTGGCCGCCTTCGCTCGTTCGGAGGAGGCGCGGGTGATGAAGCTGAACGACCAGCACTGCTTCCTGGCGCTCGGCGCCGGCAGCCCGGTCGCGGTCGGCGACGTGATCGAGTTCGGCATCTCCCACCCCTGCACCTGCCTCGACCGCTGGCGCGTGATCTGGGGCATCGACGGCCAGGGCCGCGTCCAGGCCGCCTATCCCACCTGCTTCGGCTGAGATGCACACCGGCCTGTTCCACACCATCGATTTCGCCGCCGACGGCAAGGTCCTGGACCATCTGGGAATACCCTTCTCGGTCGACCGGTCGCCCTATTTCCACGTCAAGGTCCCGGTCGCGCGGATCAGGAACGGCGACGGCCCGAGCGTGCTGCTGCTGGCCGGCAACCATGGCGACGAATACGAGGGCGAGTTCGCTTTGGCCCGGCTGATCCGCCGGCTGGACCCGGCGCGGATGCGCGGCGCGGTGACCATCCTGCCGATGGCCAACGCGCCGGCGGTGCGGGCGTCGAAGCGCTGCTCGCCGCTCGACGGCGGCAACCTCAACCGCGCCTTCCCGGGCGACCCGGACGGCACCCCGACCCAGCGCATCGCCGATTTCCTCGAGCACGAGCTGTTCCCGCGCCACGATTTGGTGTTCGACCTGCATTCCGGCGGCACCTCGATGGCGCATCTGCCCTGCGCCCTGATCGAGCGCCATGCCGAGCCGGCGCGGCAGGAGCGGGCGGTGGCGCTGATGCGTGCGCTCGGCCTGCCCTATGGTTTCATCGCCGACAACGGGCCGGCGGCGCCGACCTCGATGGGCGCCGCGGCGCGGGCCGGAATCATCGGTTTGTCCGGCGAGTTCGGCGGCGGCGGCACGGTGACGCCGGCGACGATGCGCGGCGCCTCGGCCGCGATCGACGCGCTGCTGCTGGCGCTCGGCGTGATCGACGCGCCGCTGCTCGGCCCGGCGCCGGCGGCGGGGGCGATGCGGCTGCTGTCGCTGGCCCGGCACAGCCAGGCGATCTACGCCACGGCACCCGGCTGGTTCGAGCCGGCGGTCGAGGTCGGCGCCGAGGTCGCGGTCGGCGACCTGGCCGGCTGGGTCCATGATCTCGACCGGCTGGAGGTGGCGGAGGCGCCGCTGCGCTTCGCCGAGGCCGGCGTGGTGATCTCGCACCGGTTGCACAGCCGGTGCGAACCGGGCGACTGTCTGATCCAGGTGGCCGAGATGCTGGACGCCGGCCGGTGACCGGCGCGCGGCGCGGGCCGACGGAGGGGAACGGATGACGGAATCGGAGAAGCGGCCGCCCCGCATCGACGAGGTCGCGCGCATCGCCGGGGTGTCGCCGATCACCGTGTCCCGCGCGCTGCGCCAGCCGGAGAAGGTGGCGGAGGACAAGCGCCGCCGGATCCAGGCGGCGATCGAGCAGACCGGCTACGCGCCGAACCAGGACGCCATCCGCCTGCGCTCCGGCGGCCGGCCGGCGGCGGTATCATCTCCGTCGACGCTGGTCGCCGCCTTCGTCTCCAACATCGCCAACCCGCAATTCTCCCGCGCCGTGCGGGCCTGCGCCGAGGTGCTGGAGCCGGCGGGCTACCGGCTGATGATGGGCGAGACCGCCTATTCCTATGCGCGGGAGACGGCGATGATCCGGTCGCTGCGCGACCTGCGGCCGGCCGCGGTGCTGTTCACCGGCGTGATCGAGCTGGAGGAGAACCGCGAGGCGCTGCGCTCGCTCGGCGTGCCGGTGATGGAGACCTGGGCCTATCCGCAGGACCCGATCGACATGCTGGTCGGCTTCTCCAACTTCGACGGCGGGCGGCTGGTCGGCGAGCATTTCGGCGAGCGCGGCTATCGCCGCGTCGCCTATGTCGGCCGCGGCGGCGGCCGCGGCGTGCTGCGGCTGCAGGGCTTCAAGGAAGGCCTGGCCAAGCACGGCCTGCGCCCGGCGGCGGAGCTCTCGGTCGAGGGCCCGGCCGGCCTGGCCGAGGGGCGCCAGGCGATGGCCGCGCTGCTGGCGCAGGGCGAGCCGCTCGACGCGGCGTTCTTCGGCAACGACCTGCTGGCGGTCGGCGCCCTGTTCGAGGCGCGGCGCCGCGGCCTCGCCGTGCCGGGCGACCTGGCGGTGGCCGGCTTCGGCGACATCGAGCTGGCGGAGGCGCTGGAGCCGGGGCTGACCACGGTGCGCATCGACAGCGACGACATCGGCCGCCGCGCCGGCCGCCTGCTGCTGACCCGCCTCGGCGGGGAGAGGCCGGAGCGTGGGATCGAGCTGGTGGAGCTCAGCCTGGTGGTGCGGGCGAGCGGGTAGGGGGCGGCGGGGAGGGAGCGTCCGGAAACGGTGCTGGCGCGGCGGTCTGAGGGCGGTTTCTCCCGCTCGGCGCCGTCGAAACCATCAGGGCGAGCGCCTGCAAGATCGTCGACTTGTCACCGTCGGCAGCGCCCGGAATGACATTCAGGCGTGGGGCGGCGATCATGTCGGGGCCGAACACCGCGGAAGCCGCTGATTTCAAGTTTTCGTATCGTCGGCGCCCGTGTTCCCCGCTTTTCGGACGTCACTTGTCTTCTTGCCCTGGCGCGGTCATGCCGCTGTCCGTCCCAACTGCCTGCAGAGCCTGAGCCGCGAACTCGGGTACGATCCGGGCCAGTCGCTCGAGCAACTCCCTGATCGTCAACGACGGCCGACGATAGGCCGAGACCTGTACGCTGAGTGCGCCAAGCAGTTCGTCCGGCTTGGCCCTCAGCAGCTCGCAGAGGAATTGATCTGGCCGCATTGCGACGACCCCGGACGGAAGGACCGCAAAATCTCGGATGTTCGACGTCACCACAAGCTTGGCGCCTATCGCGCTTGCCGCCGCAACCACATGCCGGTCCTTCGGGTGGTTCGGCATCTCGGACTCGATGTCCTCCCACCCGGCGACGCTGGCGTCCGGAAAGGCCTCTTCCATTGCCTCGCGGAGCGCACCGGCTTTGCTCGGCACCATTCCATAGTCCTCGACCAGGTTGCGGGTCACCTCGTCCAGAATGCGATCCGACCAGTGGACGCGGAAGCAGCCAGCGGCAGCCGCGCGCAGCAGCGTGTCGCGCAACACCATCGGAAAGAGCACATCCGCGTCGAGGATGGCGATCAGCATCTAGGGCTCTTCTTTCTTCCTTCGGCGCGCTCCAGGTGCCTTTCCCCTTGCGGGCGACTTCCCCTTCGAGGGCTTCGTTTCTTCGGCATCCTCGCCTTTCAGGGCGGCGACCAGAGCCTTGTGCTCATCGAGCACGTCGTTTGCGCCGACGTCCATCGCCCGTTCGAGGAAGGCGCTGACGGTTGCGTCCTGGAGGGTGAGGGGGTGGTTGCAGCAGTTGCGTTTATAGCGTTTGAGCGCCATATTGCCGACATGACAGCTTCAGTTCGCTCTTCATCCGGCAAAGAGCCGCCTCGCTCCTCGACGACCATTTCGACGCCCGAGCGGACGGCGGCTGCGCGAATCGTCTCGCTGCTTTCGTCAGCGCCGGCAAAAGGTCGCGGCCTGGTCGAAGTCGTTGGCGCCGAAGGGCAGCGGGTCGAGGTCCCCACAGCACTGGCCGAGATCATGTATCGCGCCGCCGAGCTTATCGCCGAAGGTCATCCCGTCGCGGTCATGTCCGACGAGGAGATTCTATCGACCCAGGAGGCCGCCGACCTTCTGAATATGTCCCGTCAATATCTTGTCCGGCTGGTCGACGCCGGCGAACTGCCAGCGCGAAAAGTCGGGAGCCATAGGCGGCTGCGGTTGGTCGACGTCCTGACCTTCAAAGCACGACGCGATGCCAAGCGCGCATCAGCGTTGGATCGCCTGGCGGCGCTCAGCGAAGACGTGGGCGGCTATGAACTTGATGACAAATCCCAGTGAACCCGAGCCGAGATGCCGCTGAAAGCCGAAAGCCGCTGACAACTTCCCAACCGACATCCTCCGTTTGAGGGATGACGGGATCGCTGCGGCGGCACTATCGTACAGTCCTTTTCTGCCAAGGCCGAGATGGGCGGCGTTTCCGTCGCCGGGACATTACCGTCCCAGCCAGGCTCGGCCGGATATGCGCGCGATTGATCGAAGTCGTTTCATTGTCCTGTTTCATGGAGGCATTGATGGCTAAGGCCCCTACGATCCCGAACCCACCGGTATGGACCGCGCCCAGCGCGCCGGCTCAGGTCGGTGGCGTCCCATTTGCTCCGACCACGTCAGGAACGGTGTATTGGCCGATCCGCACGAAAGACCCGCGTGGCCGGGAGGTCAACTACGAAGAGCCCGACGGCGACGTCGTCACGAGCAATGCATCCAGGCGGTTCATGGCGTCGCGCCAAAACGGAGCACGGCATCATGCTGGCGTAGACTTGTGGGGCAATGCCAGCGACATCATCCTCGCCTGCGAAGGCGGAAAGATCGTCAATTTCTATCATTTCTACAAAGGGACATATGCACTGCTGGTCGCGTGCGACAGTGGGATCGTGATCAACTACGGTGAGGTCGCACAGGACTCCCTGATCCAGTTCGGCCTGAATGTCGGTTCCAAGGTGAAAGCCGGCGACAAGATCGGCCGCGTGGGTCTCATGACCAGCGGCAGTCACATGTGTCATTTCGAGACCTACACCTCCGGAACCATCCTGAATTCGAGCTGGAGGGCGGACAAGCCGCGCCCGCCGAGCCTGCTGAACCCCACCCAGTATCTGATCGATCTGGCCGCCAGGGGCTCGTAAGGAGGGGCTGTCATTCCGCCAGGATCAACAGCCTGGACGCCTGGCCGGCCTTCGGGGTCTGGGGCTCAAGGCCGGCTTGCCGCGTAGTCGCGCAGCACCCGCCCCAGCCCCTCCAGATCCCCGCGCAGCGCCTCGAACCCCGCGGTCCGCTCCCGGCTCTCCTCGTCCATGTACAGCCGGCGGTTGATCTCGATCTGCAGGCTGTGGCGGCCGCGCTCCGGGGCGGAATAGGCCGAGACCAGCTCGGCGCCGCGGAACGGCACGTTGAGCGCGACCGAATAGCTGAGGCCGCGCAAGGTCTCGGCGGCCAGCTGCACGAAGCCGGGCTCGCAGCTGGCGCCGTCATAGTCGCCGAGCACGAAGTCCGGCCGCACCGTGCCGGCCGGGTCGGGCGACAGCGCATGGCCGACGGCCGGCATCGAGTGGCAGTTGATGTGGTAGACCCGGCCGAAGGCGCCGTGCACCGCGTCGAGCAGGCCGCGCAGCCGGTCGTGATAGGGCCGCCAGTAGCGCTCGATCCGGGCCTCGACCTCGGCCACCGCCAGGCGCCGGTCATACATCGCCGCGTCGCCCCAGGCATAGCGCCAGATCAGCCCCATGCCGCGCCGGGTCGAGCCGCTGTCGCGCACCGGATGCGGCCAGTCGCCCTCGACCAGTTCGGGATCGACGTCGAGCAGCGACCGGTTCACGTCGAGGAAGCTGCGCGGGAAATGGGCGAGGAGGAAGGGCGCGCCGAGGTCCGGGATGAAGTCGAACAGCGCGTCGACATGGGTGTCGGAGGCGAGGCGCACCAGCTCGGGCGACACCGCCGGCCGGAAATCGGCGGGCAGCGCCAGGCCGCTGTGCGGGCTGTCGAACACCATCGGGCTCGGGAGCCCTCGGGGCGGGACGATGGAGAGGACGCCGTCGATCGCGACGGCCTCGATGCGGAGGGCGGGCTGGGTCATCGTGGCTCGGTCAGCGGGCGGCGGCGGAGGCCTGGGAGGTGGGGTAGGTGGTGTCGGCCATGCCGGTGAAGCCGCCGCCCTCGCGGGCGATGGCCGAGGGCGAGGCGAAGGGGCGGGGATAGACCGCGCGCTGGGCCGGGCGGATCGTGCCCAGCGGCTCCAGCGCGGCGACGCACTCCGCCGGCAGGTCGATGTCGACGGTGATCCCGGCGGCCGGCCCGGCATTGATGCGCGGCGTGTTCAGCGCCTCCTCGACGCCCATCCCGGCATGCAGCAGCATCGCCGTGATCTGCGCCAGCGCCGGCACGATCTGGTTGCCGCCGGAGGCGCCGAGCACGGCGAGCGGGCCGTCGGCGTCGGTGATCGCCACCGGGCACATGTTGTTCGGGCCGAAGGCGCCCGGCCGCAGGCTGTTCGCCCGGCCGGGCCGCGGGTCGAACCAGGACATGCCGTTGTTCAGCAGCACGCCGGTCGCCGGCGACAGCACCCGGGCGCCGAAGCGGTTCAGCAGGGTGAAGGTCAGCGCCACCATGCGGCCGTCGCGGTCGGCGGCGTTGAGCTGGGTGGTGCTGGAGGTGGTGCTCAGCTCGGCCGGGATCAGCCGGGCGCGGTGGGCGGCGAAGGCGTCGCGCAGCGCCGCCGTCATCGCGGTGTAGAAGCCGGGGTCGAGCGGGCCGGCGCCGCGCTGGGCGTCGAACCGGCGGAGCGCGTCGTGCAGCCGGCGGCCGCCGCTGCTGTCGCCGGCGACATGGACCTGCCGGCCGGCGATCCCGGCCGCGGAGGCCGTGTAGACGCTCGGTTGGTAGGCGGCGAGGTCCTCGGCGGTGATGAAGCTGCCGCCGCGGCGCAGGTCGTCGGCCAGGCGCTCGGCGGTCCGGCCGGTGTAGAAATCCTCCGGCCCGGCCTCGGCCAGCCGCTCCAGCGTCGCAGCCAGCACCGGCAGCGGCAGCACGGTGTCCGGCTCCGGCACCGTGTCGCCGGGCATCAGCACGGCGCGGGCGCCATCGTCGCGCCGCAGGTCGGATTCGGCCATGGCGATGGCCAGGGTGGCGTGCCAGTCGACCGTCATGCCCTGGCGGGCGCGTTCGATCGCCGGGGCCAGGGCCCGGTCGAAGCCGATGGTGCCGAAGCGCCGCAGCGCCTCGGCCAGGCCGCGGACGCAGCCGGGCACCACCGCCGCGCTGTAGCCGCGCACATTCGCCTGGTTCGCCGAGGCCGGCATGCCGAGGAAGGTGGTCGACCCTTCCGGGTCCGGCCGGTAGGCCTCGGGGTCGAAGCGCAGCGGCGCGCGGCCGGTGAACTCCACCACCTCCACCCTTCCGTCGGGCTCGGCGACCATCAGATAGCCGCAGGCGCCGAGGCCGCTCATCCAGGGCTCGACCGTCTGCAGCACCAGGGCGCCGGTGACCGCGGCGTCGACGGCGTTGCCGCCGGCCTCCAGCACCGCGGCGCCGGCCTCGGCCGCGGCGTAGTGCTGGGACGTGACGACGCCGTGCGGCCCCGCGGCCGCCGGCTTGCTCAACTGCCAGCGCTCGACCCGGGCGGCGGCGAAGCGGGGATCAGCCATGGTTGGCCCCCTGGTCGGCGGCGACCAGGCGGCTGGCGCCGGAGAGGTCGCCCAGCGTCTGCCCGGCCTGGGCGCGGGCCTGCCGCTCGGCGATGCGGGCCTCGCGGATGATCGCCTCGTCGGCCGCCGCCTCGGCCTCGCCGGGCGGCAGGATCAGCACACCGGTGGCGTCGGCCAGGACGGCGTCGCCCGGCAGCACCGGGACGTTGCCGCAGGAAACCGGCAGGTTCAGCCCCCCGCCCAGATCGTTCAGCCGGGTGGTGATGGCGGAGGCGCCGCGGCACCAGACCGGCAGCCCGGCCTCGCGGATCTCCTCCGGGTCGGTGCAGGGGCCGTCCAGCACCACGGCCACGGCGCCGGCCCGCAGCGCCGCCCGGGCGACGCCGCCGCCGAGGCAGGCGTGGCGGTCGTCGCCCAGCCGGTCGATCACCAGCACGTCGCCCGGCCGCAGCAGGCCGATCGCGTGGTGCAGCAGGGTCGAATCCGTGCCCGGGATCGCGACCGTGACGGCGGTGCCGACCAGCGTCCCGCGCACCGGCTGCAGTGGCGCGATGCTGCGGTGCACGAAGCCGCGATGGCGGAAATGGCCGATCGTGGCGATCTCGACCCGGGCCAGCTTCTCGGCCAGGGCCGGGGCGATCTGCGGCGGCACGGCGCCGATCTCATACTTTCTCATGCAGCTTCGCTCCTTCCGGCCCGGAATCCTCCCGGCCCCAGTCGCGGCCGGGCACGGCCGACAGCAGCTCGCGGGTGTAGGCCTCGCGCGGCGCGCCGAAGAGGGCGGCGGGCTCGCCCTCCTCGACGATGCGGCCCTGGCGCATCACGGCGATGCGGTCGCAGATCCGGCTGGCCACGCGCAGGTCGTGGGTGATGAACAGCATGGCGAAGCCGAGCCGCTGCTGCATTTCGGCCAGCAGATCCAGGATCTGGGCCTGGACCGAGACGTCGAGCGCCGAGACGGATTCGTCGGCGATCAGCAGGTCCGGCTCGATCGCCAGTGCCCGGGCGATGCAGATGCGCTGGCGCTGGCCGCCGGAGAATTCATGCGGGAACCGGCCGGCCGCCTCGGCGTCGAGGCCGACGGCCTGCAACAGCTTCAGCGCCCGGTCCCGCGCGCCGTCCCGGTCGAGGCCGTGGATCACCGGCCCCTCGGCGAGGGCGGCGCCGACGCTTTGCCGCGGGTCGAGCGCGCTGTAGGGATCCTGGAACACGATCTGCACCCGCCGCCGCGCCGCCCGCAGCGCCTTGCCCCTGAGGGCGGAGAAGGAGCCGCCCGGCAGCACGATGTCGCCGTGTTCGGGCTCGATCAGCCGGATGATGCATTGCGCCAAAGTGGATTTGCCGGAGCCGGATTCGCCGACCAGCCCCAGCGTCTCACCGCGGCGGATCTCGACATCGACCCCGTCCACCGCCTTGACGCTGCGGCCGCCGCCGAACAGCCCGGATTTGCGGAAGGTCTTGGCGATGCCTTTGGCCGAGACGACGACCGGGCCCAGCCCCGGCCGGGCGCGGCGCGGCTCCAGCTTCGGCACCGCGGCCAGCAGGTCGCGGGTGTAGGCCGCCTCCGGCCGGCGCAGCACGCGGTCGCGCGGGCCTTCCTCGACCAGCCTGCCGTTCTGCATCACCGCGACCCGGTCGGCGATCTCGGCGACCACGCCGAAATCATGGGTGATGAACAGGATGCCGGTGCCGTGCCGCTGCCGCAGGTCCAGCATCAGCCGCAGGATCTGCGCCTGGGTGGTGACGTCGAGCGCGGTGGTCGGCTCGTCGGCGATCAGGATGGCGGGGTCCAGCGCCAGCGCCGTCGCGATCATCACGCGCTGGCACTGCCCGCCGGACAGCTGGTGCGGATAGCTGTGATACAGCTGCTCCGGGTCGGGCAGGCGGACCTCGCGGAACAGCGCCAGCACGCGCTCCCGGATCTCGGCGGCCGACAGCTTGGTGTGCAGCCGGAAGGTCTCGGCCACCTGGTCGCCGACCCGGTAGATCGGGTTCAGCGCGGCGCTCGGCTCCTGGAAGATCATGGCGATGCGGCGGCCGGCCAGGTCGCGCCGCTCGCGCTCGGCCAGGGCCAGCAGGTCGCGGCCCTCGAAGATCACGCGGCCGCTCGGTGCCGGCAGGTTGGCCGGCAGCAGCCCCATCACCGCCAGCGCCGTCATCGACTTGCCGGAGCCGGATTCACCGACGACGCAGAGGATCTCGCCGCGGCCGAGCGTCAGCGACAGGTTGGCGACGGCATCCGGCCGCTCCGCCGCCGGCGGCAGCGGCACGCGCAGATCCTCGATGGCGAGCAGCGGCGTCATGTCGGCGCCGTCTCGACCCGGCGCGGGTCGCAACGGCGGAAATGGGCGACGAAGCGGGCGGTGAATCCGACGATATGCTCGACCACCCGGGCGCCGATGGCCGCATCGGCCAGGGTCGGGTCGCCGCCCAGCATGCCGTCCGGGTTGACCTCGGTGACGTCGAGCGGCATTTGCACCGGCAGCCCCTCGAAGCTGACTGCGGCGACGCCGTCGGTCGGCAGGCCGAAGGCCTGGGACGGCGTCGCCGGGCGCACCAGGTCGGGCCGCATCAGCTCGGGGAACAGGTGCAGATAGACCGAGGTCAGCGGATCGCCGCCATGGCCGCGGGCCCGGCCGGCGTTCTCGCCGTGCAACTCGCGCCACAGCTCCGGCGGGATCAGCCGCCAGATGTTCAGCGCCGCCACCGCCACGCCGCGCTCGCGCCGCAGGCGGCGCAGCGTCTGGTCGATCAAGGGCGCGTTCGAGCTGTGGCCGTTGAACACGACCAGATGCTCGACGCCATGGTCGAGGAAGGCGGTCACCGTGTCCTCCAGCACGGCCGAGAAGGTCTCGGCGCGCAGCTGGATGCCGCCCGGCACGGTGCGGAAGAAATCGGCATAGCCGAAGGGGACGGTGGGGGCGGCGATCGCGTCCGCCGCCTCCGCCGCCAGCACCGACAGCCGCTCGGTCAGCATGTAGTCGCCCATCGGGGCGTGCGGGCCCTGCTCCTCCTGGCTGCCGAAGGGCAGCAGGATGACCGGGCGCTCGGCCAGACGTTCGCGGAACTCCACGAAGGTCATGTCCTTCAGGGCGTGCTTGCGCAGCGGCATCGGTCTCAACCCAGCTTCAGGTAGCCGCCATACAGGCGCATGTCGCTGTCGCCGATCGGCGTCCACTGGATGTCGCCGCGATGCGCCCAGTTGTAGACGCTCTTCCACAGATAGAAGCCCGGCGTGACCCGCTGCCATTCCTCCGACAGGGCGAGATAGGCCGCCTTGCGCTTCTCGAACTCGATCTCCTTTTCGAAGGCGCGGCCGAGCTCGACGAATTTCTCGGTCGGCGTCCACGACTTCCAGCTCGCGGTCGAGCGGGTCGCGGTCGGGCCCCAGTCCAGCCACAGCGGCTGGTACGGGTCGCCCGGGATGAAGTCCGAGCTCATCGACATGTTCATCAGGTGATAGGGGCGGCGATAGACCAGCTCGAAATTGTCCAGCACCTGGGCCTCGACATTGACGCCGATCTCGCGCCACTGCTCGACCATCACCTCGGCCGCGGCCTCGTAGTTCGGATAGAACTGGCGGGTGATGTGCCACAGCAGCTTCTGGCCGTCATAGCTGGTCTCCTTGACCAGGGCCTTGGCCCGCTCCGGGTCGTAGGGCAGCTTCGGCTTCAGCTCCGGGTCGTAGAACTTGCCGTATTCCGTGAAGTTGAACGGCACCGCCGGGTGGTAGGTGGACTCGCCGAACAGGGCCGTGACGATCTCGTCCATGTTGACGCCCTGGACCATGGCATAGCGCAGCTTCGGGTCGACCAGCGGATTGTCCGGCGGGTCGGGCAGGGTGTTGAAGGCGAAGGCCGGGTAGTTCTCGACCTGGCGCCGGACCAGCTTGACCTCGGGATAGCCCGCCAGCGTCGGCTCCTGGTCGGTCGGGATGTTGACGATGAAGTCGAACTCCTTCGACACCAGCCCGGCCAGGCGCGCCGCGAATTCCGGCACGATCTTCCACACCAGTTGCCGCGCCGGCGGCGGGTCGCCCCAATAGCCGGCGAAGGCGTCGAGCACCATCACCTCGCCGGAGCGGAAGGTGGTGACCTTGTAGGGCCCGGTGCCGATCGGCGCCTGGCCGAAGCGGTCGACGCCGACCTCGAGATAGTACTTCTTCGGCACCACCAGGCCGATATTGCCGGTCAGCTTGCCCGGGACGTTCGGGTCGGGCGTGGCGGTCTCGATCTCGATGGTGTGGGGGCCGGTGGCCTCCACCCGCTTGAAGCCGGCGGTGAAGGTCTTGCCGCGCGGCTCGAACGGCTTCGGGCCCCACAGCCGGTCGGCGCCGAGGGTGAAGGCGACGTCCTCGGCCGTCATGTCCGTGCCGTCGTGGAACTTGACGCCCTGGCGCAGCTCGATGGTCCAGACCGTGCCGTTCCGCTCCCACTTCGTCGCCAGCTTCGGCTGCAGCGCCAGGCCGTTCGGGTCGGAGAGGTAGTCGCGCTCGATCAGCGCCTCGTAGAAGTTGGGGAAGATCCGGTTCGAGGTGGTGCTGAGGCCGTTGATCGGCGACATCGTCTGCCACAAATTGTCCACCGCGATGGTCAGCACCGGCCGGTCCGCCGCCCGCCCGTATCGCAGCGGCGTCGCCAACGAGACCGCGCCGGCGCCGAGCGCCAGCTTGCCGAAACCGCGTCTTGTGAACATCGAAGCCTCCTTTGTTTGTTTGGTTCGGATTCTCAGGCGGTGCGGACGCGCAGCATCGGGTCCAGCCGGTCGCGCAGCCAGTCGCCGACGATGCTCATCGACAGGGTGACGGCGAAGATCACCAGCCCGGGCCAGACCGCGATCCACCAGGCGCTGGACAGGTATTCGCGGCCGTCGCCGAGGATCTGGCCCAGGCTGGTCATCGGCGGCTGGATGCCGAGGCCGAGGAAGCTCAGCGCGGTCTCCAGCAGGATGATCTGTGGGAAGTTGAGCGTGACCTGCACGATCAGCGCGCTCGCCACATTCGGCAGGATGTGCCGCAGGTACAGGCGCATCGGCGAGGCGCCCAGCGCCACCACCGCCTTGGCATAGGGCTGGCTGGCGGCGGACAGGACCACGCCACGCGCCAGCCGGGCATAGGATTCCCAGCCATGCAGCCCCATCAGGATGACGAACAGCGTCAGGCTGTTGCCGAAGAAGGCCAGCAGGGTCAGCGCGATCAGGATGAAGGGCAGGGACGCCTGGAAGTCGACCAGCATCATCAGCGTCTCCTCGACCCAGCCGCGGAAATGCGCGGCGATGAAGCCGACGGCGCAGCCGACCACCGCCCCGATCACCGTGCCGGCGACGGCGACCGACAGCGACATCTGCAGCCCGCCGACCAGCCGGGCCACCATGTCGCGGCCGAGCCGGTCGGTGCCGAGCAGGTAGCGCGGGTCGCCGCCCAGGAACGCCGGCGGCTTCAGCCGGGCGAGCAGGTTCTGCTGGGTCACGCCGTAGGCCGTCAGCCAGCCGCCGAACAGGGCCGCCAGCAGCGCCGCCGCCAGGATCAGGAACGCCGCTGCGAGGAACCAGGGGAAGCGCCGCATCGCCCGGCCCTCAGCGCGCCGCGCGGATGCGCGGGTCGAGCAGCCCGTACAGCAGGTCGACCGCGAGATTGGCCGCGACCATGGTGACGGCGACCAGCAGCACCAGCGCCTGCACCACGGCGAGGTCGCGCGAGGTCACGGCGGTGACCAGCAGCCGGCCGATGCCGGGCCAGGCGAACACCGTCTCCACCACCACCGCGCCGCCGACCAGCGCGCCGAGATTGAGGCCGATGACGGTGACGATCGGGATGGCGGCATTGGGCAAGGCGTGGCGCAGCACCCGGTACACGGGCGGCGCGCCCTTGGCCGCGGCGGCGCGCATATAGGGCTTGCTCAAGACCTCCAGCATGGCCGAGCGGGTGAAGCGGGCCAGCGTGCCGGCGGTGTAGACGCCGAGCGTCGCCGCCGGCATCAGCAGGTGCAGGATCGAGCCGGTGCCCGAGCTCGGCAGCCATTGCAGGGTCAGGGAGAACAAGAGGATCAAGAGGATGCCGAGGAAGAAGTTCGGCAACGCAAAGCCGAACACGGCGAAGCCCATCACCAGCCGGTCGACAGCGGAGCCGCGGCGCAGCGCCGCGACGATGCCGGCGGGCACCCCGACCAGGATGGCGACGGCATATGCGGACAGCCCGAGCAGCACGGTCCAGGGCACGCGCTCGGCGATGATCTCGGTCACCGACCTTCCGTCGCGGTAGGAGGTGCCGAACTCGCCCGACGCCATCTGCACGACATAGCGCAGATACTGCTCGGGCAGCGGCCGGTCGAGGCCCCAGGCCTCTCGGAACTGGGCGATCTCCTCGAGCGTGGCGTCCGGGCCCAGCAGCGACTGCACCGGGTCGCCCGAGACGCGCAGGACGATGAAGGCGAAGGTCACGACGAACCAGAGCGTCAGGAGGGTCCGTGCGGCTTTCACCGACCAGAAGCGCACCATGCAGCAGCCTTCTCCGTTTTCGGGGGCGGGCAGGGCCGGTCTCGGGAGGGGGCCCGCGATCGGCAAGGAAGCGGCTGATCCGGGGCATCGAAGGCGCTAGCGAACCACAGCGATCCCATGGGATCTATCACAAAAATACAAAGGCATTTATATCTCGCAGATATGAATAGGGGCATCGAGCTGCGGCATCTGAGCTACTTCGCCTGCCTGGCGGAGGAGCTGCATTTCGGCCGCGCCGCCGACCGCCTCGGCATGGCGCAGGCGCCGCTCAGCCAGCAGATCCGGCAACTGGAGGAGCGGCTGGGTGTGCGCCTGTTCGACCGCACCACGCGGCGGGTCAAGCTGACCGCGGCCGGCGAGATCCTGCTGCGCCACGCGCGCGACGTGCTGAGCGGCCTGGACCGCGCCATCTCCCACACCAGGGCGATCTCGGGCGAGCATGTCGGCCATCTCGTCGTCGGCGGCGTGCATCTGGCGCTGTCGCAGTTCCTGCCCGCCATCATCCGCGCGTTCCACCAGGATTATCCTGCGGTCTCCGTCGACGTCGTGCCCCTGACCACGGCCGAGCAGCTGAAGACCCTGGACACCGGCGGCATCAACGTCGCCTTCATCCGGCCGACCACCGCGGCCGGCTTCATGCAGATGGAGCGGCTGTCGAGCGAGGGCTTCGTCGCGGTGCTGCCCCGGGACCATCCGCTGGCCGCCAAGCCTGACCTGTCGCTGCGCGACTTCTCCGGCCAGCCCTTCATCGGCTATGCGCCGATCCTCGGCGCCAGCTACAGCAACCTGGTGCTGGAGGCGTTCCGCCAGGCCGGGGTGCGGCCGATGGTGGTGCAGGACGCCTCGCACACCCTGTCGATCGTCACCCTGGCCGCAGCCGGCGTGGGCCTCGGCATCGTGCCGTCCTGGGTGTCGCACATGCCGCTGCCGGAGCTGGCCTACCGACCGCTCGACGAGCTGCCGCAGGCGGTCGAGCTCGCCGTCGCCTGGCCGGCCGGCGAGACCTCGCCGGCCGTGCTCGACTTCGTCCGCATCTCCCGCCTCGTCGCGGCCCAGCGATCACGATGAGTTGGCATCGGCGATCCGTCGCTTTTCGAAGCCGCGGAAGCTCCTGCGCGCCAGCGGCAGCAGCGTCGCCGCCAGATAGGCCGTCCCGGTCAGCAGCAGCGCAGCGGGCAGGCCGATGCCGCTGATCAAGGCGCCGCCGAAGAGCCCGCCGAACGGGATCAGGGTCCAGCACAGTGCGGCACTCATCGACGTGACCCGGCCGATCAGGGGCTTGGGGATCCGCTCGAACATCACGGCCGACAGGATCGGGTTGAGGAAACCCGAGGCAAACCCGCCGGTCGCCAGGGTGGCGAAGACCAGGGCGAGCGGCACGTCCACCGCGAGGACGAGGAAGCGCGGAAATCCGGTCAGGAGGAACGCGGCGGTATAGACGACGAGACGCGGCATCCGCTCGCCGATCGAGGCGGCAGTGGCCGCACCCACCATGGAGCTGCCGGAGAACACCGCCAGCATCGCCCCCAGCAATCCGGGGCCGTGACCTGCTTCCAATGTCCAGACCGGCAGCAGGACGGCGTGAAAGGCCTGATCCAGGAGATTGGTGCCGCCACCATGATGACGATGCCCATCAGCACCGCATCCCGGCGCAGAAAGGTCCAGCCCTCCAGCAGGTCCCGGCCATAGGACGCCGTCCGTGCGGCCGGGGTGTGGCGAAGCGCGGGAATGCCCACCGCGACGATCAGGGCGGCAACGGCGAAGGTGACGGCATTGAAGACAAGGGCCTGGGCCGGACCGGTCACGGCGATCAGCGCGCCGGCGCCGGCCGCCCCGA
Source organism: Inquilinus sp. CA228 (assembly GCF_052078665.1). NCBI lineage: Bacteria > Pseudomonadati > Pseudomonadota > Alphaproteobacteria > Rhodospirillales > Rhodospirillaceae > Inquilinus > Inquilinus sp. CA228. The sequence goes on from NZ_JBQJIK010000002.1 coordinate 128,823, forward strand.
CCGTCGATGCCAGCCGCTCGATGGTGCCGACGACGCCGGTCACCCGTTCCAGCGGCACCGCCGCCAACTCCGCAATGTCCGGAACCATCGATTGCTTGGCGGCATCGGACGGACCGCGCAGCGCGCCTAGGACAAAGACGATGGGAAGCAGGACCGGGATGGTGAGCAGGCCCAGGAGATGCAGCAGGGGCACCAGCCCGACCAAGACCACCGAGGCGGCATCGCAGACGATGGCGATCCGTTTCGGGCCGACGCGGTCGATTAGCGGGCCGCCCAGGGCCTTGGCGACGACATAGGGCAGCATCTCCGCCATCGCCACCAGCCCGGTCGACACCGGGCTGTTCGTCGTGCTCAGCACCAGCCAGGGAATGGCGATCGTCGACAGCCTCGTGCCGGAAATCGAGAAGGTCTCGGCGACGGCCAGGACGAGAAAGGGCGCGCGTGCGCTCACGGCTCGCCCTCCTCGTCGCGGTGCGGGATGCGGCCCGGATAGGGAAAGGCGCGCAGCATGATCGTGAAGGGCGCCGTGTCCGGGGGCATCGGTTCCCCCAGGGGCGGGGCGTCCCGCATCGCCTCCAGCATGATGTCGGTCAGCCGTTTGGTCAGGGCCTCGGCCTGCTCTGCCGTCAGCGGGACGGTGATGTCGCTGGCCGTGCTGGCCTTTCGCCATCGGGCCGGCAGTTCGGCGTACTCCTCGACGGCCTGCTGCATCTGGCCGACCTGCAAGGACAGCGACGCCTGGCTGAAGGCGACGCCGGCATCCAATTCCGCGCCCTCGGCGTCCGTCTCGAGCACGGATGTCAATTCGTGGCTGGCGCGCCACCAGCGGTCGCGGCGCGATGGCCCCGGCTTGTCCTCGATGAAGCCGTACTGGGCCAGCTGGCGGAGGTGGTAGCTCGTCGCGCCGCTGTTGAGGCCCAGCCGCACCGCCAGCTGCGTGGCGGTGGCGGGGCCATCGACCCTGAGCATGCCCAGCATCCGCAATCGGACCGGATGCGCCAATGCCTTGAGGGCTGTTGCATCCGGAACGACCCGACGGAGGTTGCGGGGCGCGGTCACGGCGGCAGTCGGACGAGGTGGCTTCATTCTGCAAACTTAATTTTGCAAAGATAAATTTGCAAACGTTTCTTTGCGTAGATGCATTTGCAGATAGATGAAGGATGCCTCTGGTACTTTTCCTTGATGATACGTTCATATGCACCTATTTATCTCGCATGTCGCCATTGCAAACTCTCGACGACGAAACTGCCGATCTTATCGTCCGCACCTGCCTGTGCCAGCGCATCCAGCGGGCGGGGCGGATCATCGGCCGTCGTTTCGACGAAGCGTTCCGGTCGCTCGGGATCAACAACTGGCAGTTCTCCGTTCTCGTCGCGCTCAGGCAACTTCGCTCCCCGACCATCAGCGAATTGGCGGAGACGCTCGGGATGGACCGCACGACCCTGACCAAGAATCTGAAGCCGCTGTCCCGGCGCGAGCTTCTGAGTGTATCCACCGACGAGCACGATGCGCGGGCGCGGCGCGTCGCCCTGACGGAGGCCGGCGAGGAGATCCTCGCCGGCGCCAAGGAAGGTTGGCATCAGGCTCAGCGGGCGGTCACTGCGGGTATCCCGCCGGAAGAATTCGCGCAGCTGACCGCCTCGCTGGAGCGCTTCCAGGGTACGGGCAGGGGCTGAACGATGGGCACGAGTCTCGAAGGCCGGCCATATATGTGCATATCCACTGTTTTCCGGACATGCGTCCGATCCCGCCTTCCGGAGCGCCGGCCCCAACTGTCGGAAATCCGTTCATGAAAAAGACGCACCTTCTGCTCCTCGTGGCTCTCCCGCTGTTGACCGCGGGCGCGGTGAGCTTCGTCGTGGTCTCCGGAGCGGCCGAAGAGCGGAGGGTCGATCCGCGCAGCGCTCCACCGGTTGTCGCGATTGCCGAAGCCAAGCGGGTCGGGCATGTCGAGCGCGCGTTCACCGGCTCGATATCGGCGCGGGTGCAGAGCAATCTCGGCTTCCGCGTGCCCGGCAAGATCGTCGAACGCATGGTCGATATCGGCGAGCGGGTCGCCGCCGGGCAGCCGCTCATGCGCATCGACGAAAGCGACCTGCGCCTCGCTTTGACGGCCAGGCAGAATGCGGTGGCCGCCGCCCGCGCAATCGCGGTGCAGGCTCGCGCGGACGACAGCAGATACGCCGATCTCGTCGCCAAGGGATGGGCGACGAAGCAGCGCCACGAGCAGGCCAAGGCGGCGCTGGATTCCGCCGAGGCGCAGCTCGCCGCCGCCGAAGCCGACTCCCGGGTCGCGGCGAACGAGGCCGGATACTCCACCATCGAGGCCGACGCGGACGGCGTCGTCGTCGAAACGCTCGGCGAGCCCGGCCAGGTCGTCACGGCCGGACAGGTGGTGGTGCGGCTCGCCCATGCCGGGCCGCGCGAGGCCATCGTCGCCCTTCCCGAGGCGGTCAGGCCGGTCATGAGCTCGCAGGCCGAGGCGACCGTCTACGGCTTCGACAAGCGGCGCTGGCCCGCCCGCCTGCGGCAATTGTCGGATTCAGCCGACACGCAGACCCGGACCTACGAGGCGCGCTACGTGCTGGAGGGCGATGCGGCCTCGGCGCCGCTGGGCGCGACGGTGACGCTGTGGATCGCGGATGCCGATGCCGCCGACGCCGTCGAAGTTCCGATCGGCGCCGTTCTGGACGACGGCGGCAGAACCGGCGTCTGGGTGATCGATCAGGCCAAATCCACGGTCGGCTTCAGGCCGGTGACGATACGCCGGCTCGGCGAGGAGACCGCGATCGTGTCGGGCGTCGAACCCGGTGAGCGGATCGCGGCGCTGGGCGCCCACCTCCTCCATGACGGCGAGACCGTCCGCATTCTGGTGGCAAAGGCGGATTCACCATGAGCTTCAATCTTTCGGCGCTTGCCGTCCGCGAGCGCTCGGTGACGCTGTTCTTCATCATCGCGATCGCGGTCGCCGGCGCCTTCGCCTTCCTCGAGCTCGGCCGTGCCGAGGATCCCGCCTTCACCGTGAAGACACTGACCGTCACCACCGCCTGGCCGGGCGCGACGGCGCAGGAGATGCAGGACCTCGTCGCCGAGCCGCTGGAGAAGCGCCTCCAGGAGTTGGCCTGGTACGACCGGGTCGACACCATGGTGCGGCCCGGGTTGGCCTTCATGACGCTCACATTGAAGGACAGCACCCCGCCGTCGGCGGTGCAGGAGCAGTTCTACCAGGCCCGCAAGAAGCTGGGCGACGAGGCCCGGAAGCTGCCCGCCGGGGCCATGGGCCCGTTCGTCAACGACGAATACTCGGACGTCAGCTTCGCGCTGTACGCGCTGAAGGCCGACGGCATGCCGATGCGCGCGCTGGTCCGGCAGGGCGAGGCGATCCGCCAGCAGCTGCTCCAGGTGCCCGGCGTCAAGAAGATCGACATTCTCGGCGAACGGCCGGAACGCATCTTCGTCGAGTTCTCCTATGCGAAGCTGGTCACGCTCGGCGTCTCGGCGCAGGACATCTTCGTCGCCCTGCAGCGGCAGAACGCGGTGACGCCGGCGGGTTCGATCGACACCGAGGGACCGCAGGTCTTCATCCGCCTCGACGGCGCCTATGACGACCTTCGGAAGATCGCCGACACGCCGATCGCCGCCGGCGGCCGCACGCTCAAGCTCTCCGACATCGCCGATGTCCGGCGCGGATACGAGGACCCGGCGACCTTCATCATCCGCCATCAGGGCGAGCCAGCCTTGATGCTGTCCGTGGTGATGCAGGGCGGCTGGAACGGCCTCGACCTCGGCCGCGCGCTGGAGGCGGAGACGGCGAAGGTTGCCGGTGCCCTGCCGCTCGGGCTCAGCCTGACCAAGGTGACCGACCAGGCCGTGAACATCACGGAGTCCGTCGACGAATTCATGCTGAAGTTCTTCATGGCGCTCGGGGTCGTGCTGCTGGTCAGCCTGCTCAGCCTCGGCTGGCGGGTCGGCATCGTCGTCGCGGCCGCGGTTCCCCTCACCCTCGCGGTCGTCTTCCTGGTCATGCTGGAGACCGGCCGCTTCTTCGACCGCATCACGCTCGGCGCCCTGATCCTCGCGCTCGGGCTGCTGGTCGACGACGCCATCATCGCCATCGAGGTGATGGTGGTGAAGATGGAAGAGGGCATGGACCGGATCGCGGCCGCGGCCTATGCCTGGAGCCATACGGCGGCGCCGATGCTGTCGGGCACGCTGGTGACGGTGGTCGGGCTGATGCCGGTCGGCTTCGCGCGCTCGACGGCCGGCGAATATGCCGGCAACATCTTCTGGATCGTGGGCTTCGCCCTGATCGCCTCCTGGGTCGTGGCGGTCGCCGTCACGCCCTATCTCGGCGTGAAGCTGCTGCCCGAGATCAAGCCGGTCGAAGGCGGGCACCACGCCATCTACGACACGCCGAACTACCGGCGCCTGCGCCGGGTCATCGGCTTTGCCGTGCGCCACAAATTCCTGACCTGCGGCGCGGTGGGGATCGTCTTCGTGCTCTCCGTCATCGGCATGGGCGCGGTGAAGCAGCAATTCTTTCCGACCTCCGATCGTCCCGAGGTGCTGGTCGAGGTGCGCATGCCGGAGGGCACGAGCATCGAGGCGACGGAGCGGACGGTCGAGACGGTCGAGCGCTGGCTGGCGGACCAGCCGGAGGCGCAGATCGTCACCAGCTATGTCGGCCAGGGCGCGCCGCGCTTCTTCCTGGCGATGTCCCCGGAACTGCCAGACCCCGCCTTCGCCAAGATCGTCATCCTGACACCGGACGCGGAGGCCCGCGAAGCCCTGAAGCACCGGCTGCGCACGGCCGTGGCCGAAGGGCTCGCGCCCGAGGCCTATCTGCGCATCACCCAGCTGGTGTTCGGCCCCTACACGCCGTTCCCGGTCGAGTTCCGGATCATGGGGCCGGACGCCGGCGAGCTGCGCCGGATTTCCGAGCAGGCCCTCGCCATCATGCGGGGCGTGCCCGAGGTGCAGCAGGCCAATCGCGACTGGGGCAATCGCGTGCCGACCTTGCGCTATGTCCTCGACCAGGACCGGCTGCGCCTCATCGGCCTGTCGCCGGCGGAAGCGGCGCAGCAGCTGCAGTTCCTCCTCACCGGCGTCACCGTCACGCAGGTTCGCGAGAACATCCGCACCGTCGACGTGGTGGCCCGCAGCGCCGGTGGAGAGCGGCTCGATCCCGCCCGCCTCACCGACTTCTCGCTCACCAGCCGCGATGGGCGCCTGATCCCGCTCGACCAGATCGGCCATGCCGAGGTGCGCATGGAAGATCCGGTCATGAAGCGGCGCGACCGGATCCCGACGATCGCCGTCCGCTCCGATATCGGCGAGGCCACCCAGCCGCCTGAAGTGTCGAAGCATGTCATGCAGGCCCTGCAGCCGCTGATCGCCTCGCTGCCCGACGGCTACCGCATCGAAATGGGCGGCTCGATCGAGGAAGCGGGCAAGGCGAACGCCGCGCTCGCCGCCGTGTTCCCGATCATGATCGCCCTGATGCTGGTCTTCATCATGCTGCAGGTCCGCTCCTTCTCGGCGACCGCCATGGTGATGCTCACCGCCCCGCTCGGCCTCGTCGGCGCCGTGCCGATCCTGCTCGCCTTCAACCAGCCCTTCGGCTTCAACGCCATTCTGGGACTGATCGGGCTCGCCGGCATCCTGATGCGCAACACCCTGATCCTGATCGGGCAGATCAAGGAGAACAAGGATGCCGGGCTCGACGATTACCACGCCGTGGTCGAGGCGACCGTGCAGCGCGCCCGACCCGTCATCCTGACGGCGCTCGCCGCCGTGCTGGCGTTCGTCCCGCTCACCCATTCGGTGTTCTGGGGCTCCATGGCCTACACGCTGATCGGCGGGACGGCCATCGGCACCGTGCTCATCCTGCTCTTCCTGCCGGCGCTCTACGCCACCTGGTTCCGCGTGAAGCCGGCCGTCTCGCCGGAAGCCGAAGCCGGCTTAGGTCACGGACACGGAGATGCAATCCCAGTTCCGGCCGGCGCCGAGTGACGGACGCGTAGGCGCAGCCGCGCGGTTTCGGCTTGCGCCGCGGCCGCTCTGCATGGTTAATCGTGCAACCTGCTTAATCGTGATACCAGGGGCCGATGCCCGGCAAGCCGCCCTCCATGCTCGATCTCGCGCGCGCTCTCGGCGTGTCGCGGGCGACCGTGTCGAACGCGCTGCGCGGCAAGGGGCGGCTGTCGCCGGAGCTGGCGGGGCGGATCCGGGCCCTGGCGGCGGAGTTGCGCTACATCCCGGCCCATGCCGGCCGCGCTTTGCGCACCGGCCGCAGCGCCACCATCGGCCTGATCGTGCCGGATTTCGGCCAGCCGCTGTTTCCGATCTTCGCCCAGGCGATCGAGCGCGCCGCCAAGAGCCGCGGCGTCGCCGTGCTGGTCGGCGACAGCCTGGGCACGGCGGCGGGGCAGGCGGCGGAGATCGCCAACCTGCTCGGCCGCGGCATCGACGCGCTGGTGATCATCCCGACCCGCGGCACCACGGTCGACGCCGCCGCGATCCCGGTGCCGGTGGCGATGATCGACAGCGCCGCCACCCGCGGCAACACGGCGTCGAGCAACCATCGCGACGGCGGCCGCCAGGTCGCCGGCCACCTGATCGGGCTCGGCCACCGCGACATCCTGCTGCTGGCCGGGCCCAAGGATTCCAAGGTGGCGCGCGAGCGCACCGACGGCATGCGCGAGGTCTTCGCCCGGGCCGGCATCACCCCGCACATCCGGCATTCCGTCACCAGCTTCGAGGTGGGGGCGGAGATCGGCGCCGCGGCCGACCTCGCCGGCGTCACCGCCTGCGCCGCGGCCTATGACGCGCTGGCCGTCGGCTTCGTCACCGCGCTGGCCGCGCGCGGGGTGCGGGTGCCGCAGGACGTCTCGGTCACCGGCTTCGACGACCTGATGTGGGCGCGCATCGTCTCGCCGCCATTGACCACCGTGCGGCAGGACCTCGCCGCCATCGCCGACCATGCGCTGGCCGTCGCCACCGGCGAGCGCCAGGGGGCGCGGCTGTTCCCGGTCGAGCTCGTGCTCCGGGCCTCGACCGCCCGCCCGCGACACGTCAACGACAACCGAAGAGGGGGTGCTTCATGATCTCGACACGGATGGCCGCCGGCGCCGCGCTGGCTGTTCTCGGCCTCTCGCCCGCCTTCGCCGAGACGCCGATTCTGACCATCTCGGTCTACGGCATCGCGCAGGACGCCTATAAGAAGGACCTGTACGACCCGTTCGAGGCGAGCTGCGGCTGCAAGCTGGTGGTCGAGACCGGCAACAGCAGCGAGCGGCTGGCGAAGCTCGAGGCCAACAAGGCGTCGCCGGTGATCGACGTCGCCGCGATCGCCGATTTCAACGCGCTGGAGGCGGCGAAGAAGGACCTGATCCAGCCGATCGACGTGTCGAAGCTGTCGAATTACGGATCGCTCTACGACCTCGCCCAGGACCCGCTCGGCGGCCATCTGGCGATCGGCTACACCTTCTACTCGACCAGCATCGTCTACCGCTCGGACAAGGTCTCGATCGCCAGCTGGAAGGACCTGTTCAAGCCCGAGCTGGCCGGCCGCATCGCCCTGCCGAACATCACCACCACCCAGGGCCCGCTGGCGATCTATATGATCGACAAGGCCGAGGGCGGCACCACGCCCGACCTCAAGGCCGGTATCGACGCCATCGCCGCGCATCGCGAGGACGTCGTCACCTTCTACGAGCGCGGCTCGCAGATCCCGCAGCTGTTCGAGCAGGAGGAGATCCTGGCGGCGGTGGTCGGCCGCTTCGGCTGGGCCAACATCCGGAAGCTCGACCTGCCGATCAAATGGGCGACGCCGAGCGAGGGCCAGACCGGCGGCATGAACGTGCTGACCCTGGTCAAGGGCACCAGGAACGAGGTGCTGGCGCTGAAGTTCATCGACTACTGGCTGTCCCAGGAGGTGCAGACCAGGCTGGCCATGGACCTGGTCGACAGCCCGGCCAACAAGTCGGTCGAGGTGCCGGCCGAGACGGCGGAGGCGCTGACCTACGGCGCCGAGACCGCGGCCAGCCTGAGCTTCATCACGCCCGCGGCGATGCTGGAGAACCGCGAGGCCTGGGTCGCCGGCTGGAACGCCAAGGTCGCACAGTAGGCGTCCGATGTTCGAGAAGCGAGGCATCGGCCTGGCCCTGATGGCGCCCGCGGTGCTGTTCGTCGCGGTCGGCTTCCTGCTGCCGGTCGCGATCCTGCTGGCCGGCAGCTTCCATTCCGCCGCCGGCTGGGGGCTGGAGAACTTCACCGAGTTCTTCGCCAAGCCGCTGAATCGCGACGTGTTCTTCCGCACCTTCCGCCTGGCCCTCACGGTCACGGCGGTGGCGGCGGTGGTCGGCTATGCCGTGGCGCTGGTGATCGTCGATGCCTCGCCCGGGGTGAAGGGCAAGCTGGTCGGCCTGCTGGTGCTGCCGCTGATGATCTCGCCGGTGGCGCGGACCTATGCCTGGCTGGTGATCCTCGGCCGCACCGGCATCGTCAATGTGGCGCTGACCAGGCTCGGCCTGTCGGACGAGCCGATCCGCTTCCTGTTCAGCGAGACCGCGATCTTCATCGGCCTGATCCAGCTGTTCTTCCCGCTGATGGTGCTGCCGCTGGTCAGCGCGCTGGAGAACCTGCCGGCGGATGTGGCGCCGGCGGCCCGGGTGCTCGGCGCCTCCTGGTGGACGGTGTTCCGGCGCATCCTGCTGCCGCTGACCCGCGAGGGGCTGGTGGTCGGCGGCACGCTGGTCTTCGTCGGCTCGCTCACCGCCTATGTCACGCCGGCGATCCTCGGCGGCTCCAAGGTGCTGATGCTGGAGACGCTGATGTACCAGCGCGTCTCGGTCGCCAACGACTATGCCGCCGCCGGGGTCATCGCCGTGATCTTGATCGGCATGAGCATCGTGACTCATAGCGGGCTGAAGCGGCTGGCCACGGCGCGGCGGAGGGCCGGCTGATGCGGATCGCCGGCCACACCCTGCTCGCCGCCGTGATGGTGTTCCTGATCGGCCCGTTCCTGCTGATCTGCATCGCCGGCCTGTCCGCCGGCGAGACCCTGGCCTTCCCGCCGCAGGCCCTGTCGCTGCGCTGGGTGGCCAAGGTGTTCGAGGTCGATAGCTTCCGCGCCAGCTTCGCCCTGTCGCTGGCGCTCGGCCTCGGCGCCACTGGTGCTGCGCTACTGCTCGGCATCCCCGCCGCTTATGCGCTGGAACGCTACGAGCTGCCGGGGCGCGAGGCGGTGCGCGGCGTGGTCACGGCGCCGATCATCGTGCCCGGCATCATCGTCGGCCTGGCGCTGCTGCGGCACCTGGTGATCCCGGCCGGCATCCCGGTGATGGCCGCGCTGTTCGTCGCCCACACGGCGCTCCTGGTGCCCTATGCCGTGCGCATCACCTCGGCCAGCCTGAAGAACCTGCGGGTCGACCTGGAGGAGGCGGCGGTGCTGCTCGGCGCCAGCCGGGCCGGGGCCTTCTTCCGGGTGGTGCTGCCGAACATCCGCAACGGCATCATGGCCGCCTTCGTCATCGGCTTCGTCACCTCCTTCAACCAGGTGCCGGTGTCGCTGTTCCTGTCCGGCCCCGGGGTCTCGACTCTGCCGATCGACATGATGTTCTACATGGAATTCAACTACGACCCGTCGGTGGCCGCCCTGTCGGGCCTGCTGGCCCTGATGTCGCTCGCCATCGTGCTGGTCGCCGAACGCCTGCTGGGGCTGTCCCGCTATGTCTGACGCCTTCCTCGATATCAACGGGCTGACGCTCGCCTATCACGGCCAGGTCGCGGTCGACCGGCTGACCGTGTCGATCCGGCGCGGCGAGCTGGTGGCGCTGCTCGGCCCCTCCGGCTGCGGCAAGACCACGACGATGCGCGCCATCGCCGGGCTGATGGCGCCGGCCGGCGGGCGGATCACCCTGGCCGGGCGCGACATCACCCGGGTGCCGGCCAACAAGCGCGGCGTCGGGCTGGTGTTCCAGTCCTACGCCTTGTTCCCGCATCTGACGGTGGCCGAGAACGTCGCCTTCGGGCTGCGGCTGAAGCGGCTGCCGGAGGCGGAGATCACCAGCCGGGTCGGCGCGGCGCTGGCCAATGTCGGCCTCTCCGACTTCGCCCAGCGCCTGCCCAAGGCCCTGTCCGGCGGCCAGCAGCAGCGCGTTGCCCTGGCCCGGTCGATCGTGGTCGAGCCGCAACTGCTGCTCCTGGACGAGCCGCTGTCCAACCTCGACGCAAGGCTGCGGCTGGAGATGCGCAGCGAGCTGAGCCGCCTGCAGCGCGAGCTCGGCATCACCATGATCTATGTCACCCACGACCAGGCCGAGGCGCTGGCCCTGGCCGACCGGATCATCGTCATGCGCGCCGGCCAGATCGAGCAGATGGGCCGGCCGGACGAGATCTACGAGGCGCCGCGCTCGCCCTTCGTCGCCCGCTTCATGGGCTTCGAGAACACCTTCGCCGTGGAGGAGGGCAGGCTTGCCACGGCCGGCGGCAGCCTGGCCCCGGGTTTTGCCCTGCCGGCGGCGGCCAAGGCGCTGGGCTGGCGGCCGCAGGCGGTGGCGCTGGGCGCCGGGCCGCATCGCGGCCGGGTGCGCGGCGTGTCCTATCTCGGCCAGACCGTCGAATACCTGCTGGAGACGCCGGCCGGCCCGGTCAAGGCCGAGGTGCCGGCGGCCGCGCCCCGGCACGAGACGGGGGCGGAGATCGCCTTCGACCTACCGCTGGCGACGGCGGCGGTGATGGAGCGGGCATGATGCGCCGGGTCTGGATCGACACCGATATGGGCTTCGACGATGTCGTCGCCATCGTCATGGTGGCGGACGTGCCCGACGTCGCCATCGCCGGGCTGTCGCTGGTCGCCGGCAACGCGCCGCTCGACCGGGTGGCGCAGAACGCCCGCGACGCCGCCGCCTTCTTCGGCTGGGACGTGCCGATGCATCCCGGCCGTGACCGCCCGCTGCTCGGCGACCTTGTCACCGCCGCCTATGCCCTCGGCGACGGCGCCATGCCCACGGTCGGCGGGACCTTGCCCGAGGCGGACACGCCGCTGTCCGGGGAGCCGGCGCTTTCGGCGCTGGCCCGGTACCTGGAGGAGGGCGGGTCCGAGATCCTGGCGCTGGGCCCGCTGACCAACATCGCCGCCCTGGTGATCGCCCGGCCGGACCTGGCGGCGCGGATCCGGCTGGTCTGGATGGGCGGCAGCGCCGGCCCGGGCAACCACAGCGCGGTCGCCGAGTTCAACGCCGCGGTCGACCCGGAGGCGATCCAGGGGGTGATCGATGCCGGGGTGCGGATCAGCATGGTCGGGCTCGATGCCTGCCGGCCGGTGACGGTCTCGGTCGCCGATGCCGGCCGGCTGCGGGCGATCGGCGGCGACCGCGCCGCGGTGCTGGCCGACCTGCTGGAGGGCTATGCCCGCATCGGCCAGGCCGGGGTGCCGCACCCGCTCTACGACCCGGTGGCGGCCGCCGCCTGGATCGAGTCGGCGACGGTCGGCTTCCGCCCGGCCCGGCTGGATGCCGAGCTGTCCGGCCGGCTGACCCGCGGCATGACCGTCATCGAATGGCGGGTGCCGCGCAAGGCCGCCGCCAATGCCGACATCGCCACCGTCCCGGACGCCGAGCGCATCCGGGCGATGGCGCTCGGCGCGCTGGAGCGCGCCGCCCAACCGAAGGTCCAGCCATGACCCGCGAGCCCCACGACCTGGATGATCCCGGCCTGCGCGACCGCGCCGTGCGCGCCACCCAGGGCCTGATCCCCTTCGACGTGCTGATCACCGGCGCCCGGCTGGTCGATGTCGCGACCTCGGAGATCCGCGCCGCCGATATCGGGCTGGTCGGGCCGCTGGTCGCCAGCGTGCACGCCCCCGGCAGCCGCGGCGATGCGGGCCGGGTGGTCGACGCCGCCGGCCGCTTCGTCGCGCCCGGGCTGATCGACACGCATATGCATGTCGAAAGCTCGATGGTGACGCCGCGGCGCTATGCCGAGGTGGTGGTGCCGCAGGGCACCACCACGATCTGCTGGGACCCGCATGAGGTCGGCAATGTCGCCGGCCTGGCGGGGGTGCGCTGGGCGGTCGAGGCCGGGCAGGGCCTGCCGCTGCGCATCCTCACCCTCGCCCCGTCCTGCGTCCCCTCGGCGCCGGGGCTGGAGGTGGCGGGCGCCGAATTCGGCGGCGGCGAGATGGCGGAGATGCTGCGCTGGCCCGAGATCGCCGGCGTCGCCGAGGTGATGAACATGCGCGGCGTGCTGGACCGCAGCGAGCCGATGCAGGGCGTGGTCGCCGCCGGCCTTGCCAGCGGCAAGCTGGTCTGCGGCCATGCCCGCGGGCTGGAGGGGGCGTCGCTGCAGGGCTTCGCTGCCGCCGGCATCCAGTCCGACCACGAGATCACCTCGGGCGACGACCTGCTGGCCAAGCTGCGCGCCGGCTTCACGGTCGAGCTGCGCGGGTCGCACGATTACGTCCTGCCCGGCGCGGTGCAGGCGCTGGCGACGCTGCCGCACCTGCCGCAGACCCTGACGATCTGCACCGACGACATCTTCCCGGACGACCTGGTCGCGGCCGGCGGCGTCGCCGACGTGCTGCGGCGGCTGATCCGCTACGGCTTGAAGCCGGTCGACGCGATCCGGGCGGCGACGCTGAACGCGGCGATGCGGCTGGGGCGCCGCGACCTCGGCCTGGTCGCGCCCGGCCGCCGCGCCGATCTGATCGTGCTCGACGGGCTGGAGACGCTGGGGGTCGAGCGGGTCTTCGCCTCGGGCCGCGAGGTCGCGGCGGAGGGGCGCCTGACCGCGGGGCCGCTCGGCCGCCCGGCCGATGCCTTCCATGACAGTGTGAAGGTGGAGCCGCTGACGGCGGACGACTTCGTCCTCCGCATGCCGGGCCGCGGCACCGCCGTGGTCAGCTCGATCTTCCGGCCGCGCTTCACCGAATGGCGCGACCTGGCGGTCGAGGTGAAGGACGGCGCGGCGGTGCTGCCGGACGACAGGATCCTGATGGCGGTGATCCACCGCCACGGCCGGCGCCCCGCGGTGCCGCAGATCGGCATCCTGGACGATTGGGGTCATTGGCGCGGCGCGCTCGCCACCACGATCTCGCATGACAGCCACAACCTGACCGTGTTCGGCCGCGACCCGGCCGACATGGCGGCGGCGGCCAATGCGGTGATCGCGGCCGGCGGCGGCATGGCGGTGGCCGAGGGCGGCGCCGTGACGGCGCTGGTGGCGCTGCCGGTCTGCGGCCTGCTGTCCGACGCGCCGGCGGCCGAGGTGGCGGCGGATTTCGCCGCGGTGAAGGCGGCGGCGGACCGGATCGTCGACTGGCAGCCGCCCTACCGCAGCTTCAAGGCGGTGGTCGGCGCCAGCCTGGCCTGCAACCCCGGCCCGCATGTCACCGATCTGGGCCTGACCGACGGCACCACCGGCGAGATCCGCCCGCTCGTCGCCGCGGGCTGAGGGCGAGGCCAGCGCTACAACGGCGGTGCGGCCAGGGCGTCCTGCAGCGCCGCGAGGAAGGCCTGGGCGGCGAGCGACAGCGGCCGCCGCTTCGGCACGATCAAGCCGATCGACACCGGGATGCGCGGCGTGAAGGGCCGCACCGCGATGCCCGGCGCCGCCGCGGCGTCCCAGACCGCGTACTCGTCGACCAGGGCCAGGCCGCGGCCGCGCTCGACCAGCTTGCGCACCACATGGCTGTGATTGGCCGAGAGCGGGTTGCGGATCTGCACGCCCTCATCCGCCAGCGTCTTGGCGATCGCGGCGCCGAAGGGCAGGGTCTTCGGATAGGTGATCAGCGGCAGGCCGGCCAGGTCGGCCGCCTTGATCGCGCGGCGCCGCGCCAGCGGATGCGCCGGCGGCATGATGCAGACCATCGATCCGGTGCGCAGCGTCTGCGCCATCAGGTCCACCTCCTGGCTCGGATGGTGCACCAGGCCGAGATCGTAGTTGCCGCGGCTGACGAAGGAATGGATCTTGTCGGAATCGAGGATGTCGATCTGGACGAACACGTCCGGATAGCGGGCGTTGAAGGCCTCGGCCACCAGCGGCAGCAGGGCCACGCCGAAGGTCGCCAGCGTGGCGACCTGGACGAAGCCGCTCTTCAGCCGCGCCAGGTCGACCGACAGGCTCTCGAAGAAGGTCAGCTCCTCCATCAGCCGGGCCGCATGGGTGAACAGGATCTCGGCCTCCGGCGTCGGCTGCAGCCGGCCGCCGCTGCGCTGGAACAGCGAGATGCCGATCGAATCCTCCAGCTGCTTCAGCGATTTGCTGGCGTTCGGCTGGGTCGTGCCCAGGATCTCCGCCGCCTCGGTGACCGAGCCGGTCTTCATGAACACCATCAGGGTCTCGAGGTGCCGGATCTTGATCCTGTGCATGCGATGCCCCTTTGCCGAAGCTCATTCCAATTCGGAATGGAAAGCTCGAATAAATGAATTTTCCATGACCGCGTGAAGCTGCCTAGCATCGTTTCACGATCACCGGACGGGCGAGACACCGCCGTTCCGCTACGCGCGCTTCGCCAAGGCCCCGCTGCGGGAAGCGGCCTAGGAGGCGCGCGATGGTTTCTGGTTTTTCGGTTTCGTGAGGTCACCTCGCATGGCTTGGCGCATTGGCGTGGATTCCGGCGGGACGTTCACCGACGTCTGCCTGTTCGACGATTCGAGCGGGCGGCTCGACGTCTGGAAGGTCTCCTCGACCCCGGACGATCCGTCCCGCGGCATCGTCCAGGGGGTGGAGGAGGGGGCGGCCAGGGTCGGTGCCGCGCCGGGCGAGATCGGCTATTTCGGCCATGGCACCACGGTCGGCACCAACGCGCTGATTCAGCATCGCGGCGTCCGCACCGGCCTGCTGACCACCGACGGCTTCCGCGACCTGCTGGAGATCGGCCGCCAGAAGCGCCCGGACCTGTACGACCTGCAGGCCGACAAGCCGGAGACCCTGGTCAGCCGCGACCTGCGCATCGACATCCCGGAACGCATCCGGCACGACGGGACGGTCGAGACCCCGCTGGACGAGGCGGCGCTGCGCCGGGCGGTGCGCGAGCTGCGCGCCGCCCGGGTCGAGGCGGTGGCGGTCAGCTTCCTGTACGGCTTCGTCCGCAGCGAGCACGAGGAGACGGCGCTGCGCATCCTGGCCGAGGAGTTCCCGGAGGCCTTCGCCTGCGCCTCGCACGGCGTGGCGCCGGAGTTCCGCGAATATGAGCGGGTCTCGACCACCGTGGTGAACGCCTATCTCGGCCCGGTGATGCGCGGCTATATCGAGCGGCTGGGCAAGCGCTTGGCGGAGATCGGGGTCAAGGCCGCGCCGCGGCTGACCCAGTCGAACGGCGGCGTCATCAGCTTCGAGACGGCGGCGCGGCTGCCGGTGCGCACCGTCCTGTCCGGCCCCAGCACCGGCGTGGTCGCGGCCCAGGCGATCGGGGCGGTCGCCGGCTTCCCGGACCTGATCACCTTCGACATGGGCGGCACCAGCACCGACGTCGCGCTGCTGGCCGGCGGCCAGTGCCGCCTGGCCGGCGAGGCGGTGGTGCATGGCTATCCGATCAAGGCGCCGATGCTCGACATCCACACGGTCGGGGCGGGCGGCGGCTCGATCGCTTATGTCGACAGCGGCGGGCTGTTGAAGGTCGGGCCGCGCAGCGCCGGGGCCTATCCCGGGCCGGTCTGCTACGGCCATGGCAATGACGAGCCGACGGTGACCGACGCCAATGTCGTGCTGCAGACGCTGAACCCGGTGTCGCTGCTGGGCGGCCGCATGGCGGTGCGGCGCGACCTGGCCGAGGCCGCGATCGGCCGGCTGGCGCAGCGGCTGGGCCTCGGGCCGATGGAGACGGCGCAGGGCATCCTGACCGTGGTCACCGCCAACATGGCCAAGGCGATCCGCGTCATCAGCGTGCAGCGCGGCCACGACCCGCGCGACTACACGCTGATGGCCTTCGGCGGCGCCGGCCCGCTGCACGCCGCCCGCCTGGCCAAGGAGCTCGACATCGGCCGCATCCTGGTGCCGCAGACTCCGGGCATCCTCTGCGCCATGGGGCTGCTGCTGACCGACCTGCGCGCCGATTTCGCCGCCACCCGGCTGACCACGCTGGCCCCGGCGGCGCTGCCCGCGGTCGAGGCGGCCTTCGACGGGCTGCTGGTCCGGGCCGAGGAATGGTTCGCGCAGGAGGAGGTGCCGCAGGGCGCGCGGCGGGTCACCCGCACCGTCGACATGCGCTATGCCGGCCAGAACTACGAGCTGCCGGTGGCGCTGCCGGAGGGGCCGGTCGGCCCGGCGACGCTGGAGGCCCTGGCGGCGGGCTTCGCCAAGGCGCATGAGCGGCAATACGGCTTCGTCGCCGCCGGCGAGCCGGTGCAGCTGGTCACCTTCCGGGTCGAGGCCGCGGGCGTCGTCACCAAGGCGAGCTTCCAGCCGCAGCCCGATGCCGGGCCGGAGGCGGGCCACGCCGTCACCGGCGCACGCGAGGTCTGGCTGCCGGAGGCGGGGGGCTGGGTCTCCTGCCCGGTCTATGACCGCGCCCGGCTCGAGCCTGGCAACCGCATCGCCGGCCCGGCCGTGGTCGAGCAGATGGACAGCACCACAATCATCCTTCCGGGCATGACGGCCCATGTCGAACCGTATCTCAACCTGGTCCTGGAGGTCCGATGAGCGTCGCCGTCCCGCAGCGCAGCGAGGCTGCCCTCGACCCGATCACGGTCGAGGTCATCGGCAGCGCCTTCGCCTCGATCGCGGAGGAGATGGGGGAGGCGCTGGTCCGGGCCAGCTACTCGACCAACATCAAGGAGCGGCGCGACTGCTCCACCGCGCTGTTCGACCTGGCCGGCAACACGCTGTGCCAGGCCGAGCATATCCCGATGCATCTCGGCAGCTTCATCGGCATCATCCCGCACATCATGAAGCGCCACCCGCTCGACCGGATGCGGCCGGGCGACGTGTTCATCGGCAACGACGCCTATGAGGGCGGCGGCACCCATCTGCCCGATATCGTGCTGGCCGAGCCGATCTTCGTCGACGGCCGGATGGTGGCCTGGGCGGTCAACACCGCCCATCACGCCGACTTCGCCGACCGCGGCCACGCCCATATCTACCAGGAGGGGATCCGGATCCCGCCGATCCGGCTATACCGCGCCGGCGAGCTGCAGGGCGACGTACAGGAGCTGGTGCTGCTGAACTGCCAGGTCCCGCGCGAGCGCCTGTCCGACCTGCGGGCGCAGATGGCGGCCAACCGGCTGGGCGTGCAGCGGATGACCGCGCTGTGCGGCAAATACGGCGTCGACGTGGTGCTCGCGGCCGGCGCCGCGCTCCAGGATTACGCCGAGCGCAAGATGCGCGCCGGCATCGCCGCGATCCCGGACGGCACCTACCGCTTCGCCGACCGCTTCGACAATCCGGAGCTGGATGGCGAGCTCGACTTCGCGGTCGAGATCACCGTGGCCGGCGACGAGATGCGGCTGCATTTCGACAGCCCGCCGCAGGTCCGCGGCGGCCTCAACGTCGTCTACACGGCGCTGCTGTCGACGGTCTATTACGCGGTGAAGACGGTGGTCGACCCGACCATCCTGCCCAATGCCGGGCTGGCGCGGCCGCTGACGGTGACGGCGCACGAGGGCACGGTGCTGAACTGCGTCCATCCGGCGGCGGTGAACGGCCGGGTGGCGACCTGCCAGCGCATCGCCGACCTGATCCACGGCGCCCTGGCCCAGGCGGTGCCGGAGCGGCTGACCGCGGCCAGCAATGGCTCCTGCGCCTCCGCCACCTTCATGGGGCGCGACCCGAAGACCGGCGACCTATGGGTCTATCTCGAGACCATCGGCGGCGGCAGCGGCGCGCGGGCGGGCAAGGACGGGCTCGACGGCGTCCATGTCCACATGACCAACACCTCCAACCTGCCGGCCGAGGCGCTGGAGCTGGAATACCCGCTGACCCTGCTGCGCTACGAGCTGGTCGACGGCTCCGGCGGGCCGGGCACGCAGCGCGGCGGCATGGGGCTGCGCCGGGTCTACCGGGCCGAGGCCGATTGCCGGGTGCATATCGACGGCTCGCGCCTGCGCTCTTCCCCCTGGGGGCTGGAGGGCGGGCAGGAGGGCGGCCGCGGCAGTTTTGTCTTCGGCCCCGGTGTCGTTCCGTTCGACCATGGCAACGGCGACCTGAAGCGCGGCGACGTGATCGAGATCGTGACGCCGGGGGCCGGCGGCTACGGCCCGCCGTCCGGGCGTGCGATCGAGGCGGTCCGCCGCGATGTCGCCGAGGGACGGATCGACCGGGAAACGGCGCAGAGGGTCTACGGCGCCGTGCTCTGACCATAACAACAAACAGGGAGAGGTCATCATGCTGTTGTCCCGTCGCACATTGCTCGCCACCGGCGCCGTGCTGCCGGCGCTGCGCCTGCCGGCCTGGGGCCAGGCGTCGCCGGACACGCTGCGCTTCGGCCTCTCCAGCTATCCGCCGAACCTGCAGCCCTGGGTGAATTCCGGCGGCGCCGCGGGGTCGGTCGCGGCGCTGCTGCATCGTGGCCTGCTGTCCTACGCCGCCGACGGCAGCCTGCAGGGCGAGCTGGCCGAAAGCTGGCAGCCGGAGGGCGACAAGGCCTGGGTGTTCCGCCTGCGCCAGGCCTTCTTCCACAACGGCGCCCCGGTCACCGCCGCCGACATCCAGTGGAACATCGAGCAGGTCGCCGCCGAGAAATCGACCGCCTATCTGCGCACCCAGCTGCAGGGGGTGGAGCGGGTCGAGACGCCGGATGAGCGCACCGTGCGCCTGGTGATGAAGCAGCCGACCGTCTGCGTGCCGCACTGGTTCGCCAACTACTACATGCCGATGGTGGCCAAGGGGTCGACCGCCGACGACCCGCTCGGCAGCGGCGCCGGGCCCTTCGTGCTGCAGGCGCAGGACCGCGGCGTCTCGCTCGACCTCGTCGCCTTCGACAAATACTACAAGCCCGGCCTGCCGAAGCTGAAGGCGGTCAAGATCGTCGCCTATCCCGACGAGAACCTGCGGGTGGCGGCGCTGCAGGCCGGCGATGTCGACCTGATCGACTACGTCCCCTGGCAGTCGATGCAGTCGATCGAGGCCGACCAGAACCTGAAGCTGGACAACCAGCTCGGGCCGTTCATGTACCTGACCTTCAACGGCCGGACCGGGCCCTTCGCCGATCCGCGCATCCGCAAGGCGGTGGCGCTCGGCATCAAGCGCGACGAGATCGTGCAGGCCGCCTTCTTCGGCCGCGGCGCGGCGCTGGAGGGCCTGCCGTTCCCGCCGGAGACGCCCTTCTACGACGAGGCCGCGGCGCATGGCTGGCGCTACGATCTCGACAAGGCCAAGGCCCTCTTGGCCGAGGCCGGCGTGGCCGACGGCTTCTCCTGCAAGCTCCTGTCCACCGCGCAATACGGCATGCACAAGAGCACGGCCGAGGTGATCCAGCAGAACCTGGCCGAGCTCGGCATCCAGGTGGAGCTCAACATGCCGGACTGGCCGACCCGGGTCAGCCTGGGCAACCGCGGCCAGTACGAGTTCGCGGTGATGGGCACGGCGATGGAGAGCCCGGATCCGGAAAGCCTGTCCTCCTTCGTCGATTCCACCCTGGCGCCGTCCTACATCCGCAGCACCGGCATTACCGTGCCCGGGCTGAACGAGCTGCTGGCGGCGGGGCGCGGCGAGTTCGACACCGCCAAGCGGAAGGACATCTACGCCCAGGCCGGCCAGCTGGTGCTGGACCAAGCGCCGATGGTGACCCTGGCCTACCGGGCCCAGGGTTTCGCCATGCGCAAGGCGCTGCAGGGCTTCCGCAACCTGCCGGGCGGCCTCAGCTTCTATTCCGCGACCACGCTGGACCAGTCCTCCTTCACCTGAGGGAGGCGAGCATGCTCTGGTTCCTCAAGCGCCTCGCCGTCTCCGCCCTGCTGGTCTGGCTGGTCGCCAGCATCGTCTTCCTGGCGATCCACCTGGTGCCGGGCGACCCGGCCGAGACCCTGCTGTCCCAGGGCGGGGTCGCGCCCGACCCGGCCATCGTCGAGGACCTGCGCCGGCAGCTCGGCCTCGACCGGCCGGTGCTGGCGCAATACGCCCACAGCCTGTGGGGCCTGCTGCGAGGCGACCTCGGCGTGTCGATGCTCGACGGCAGCCCGGTGGCGCGCGAGATCGGGCGCCGGCTGCCGCGCACGCTGGAGCTGATCGGCGTCGCCGCGCTGATCAGCCTGGTGATCGGCATCCCGGCCGGCACGCTGGCGGCGCTGCGGGCGGGCGGCTGGTTCGACCGCATCGCCTCCGGCCTGTCCGGCCTCGCCCAGGCCGTGCCGGTCTTCGTCATCGGCACGCTGCTGGTCATGGTGTTCGCCCAGCAGCTGCGCCTGGTGCCGGCGGGCGGCTACGTCGCCTTCGCCCAGAACCCGACGCAGCATCTGATCCTGCTGCTGATGCCGGCGGGCACCATCGCGCTCGGGCTGGCGGCGATCGTCTTCCGCGTCACCCGCGCCGCGGCGCTGGAGGTGATGCCGCAGGACTTCGTCCGCACCGCCACGGCCAAGGGCGTGACTCGCCGGCAGGTGCTGACCGATCACGTCATCCGCAACGCGCTGATGCCGGTGGTGACGGTGGTGGCGCTGCATCTCGGCAGCCTGCTGGGCGGCACCGTGCTGGTCGAATACGTCTTCAACTGGCCGGGCCTGTCCGGGCTGCTGGTCGGCGCGGTCAACGCCCGCGACTATCCGATCGTCGTCGGCGTGGTGCTGGTGATCTCGATCCTGTTCGTCGGGCTGAATCTCGCGGTCGACATCCTCTACGCCGTCCTCGATCCGCGCGTGCGCCGGGCATGAGGCGGATTCCCTGGATCGCGGCCGGGGCGACCGCCGGCCTCCTCCTGATCGCCGCGGCGGCGCCGCTGCTCGGCCTCGCCAACCCGCTGGGGATGGAAATGGCGCGCCGCTTCGCCGGGCCGTCGGCGGCGCATCTGCTGGGCCAGGACGAATATGGCCGTGACGTCCTCTCCCGCCTGGTCTGGGGGCTCAGGACCTCGCTGTTCGTCGGCCTCGCCGCCGCCGCCGTGGCCGGGGTGCTCGGCACCGCGCTCGGCATCCTCGGCGGCTATCTCCGCGGCGTGATGGAGTTCCTGGCGATCCGCTCGATGGACGTGGTGCTGTGCTTCCCGCCGCTACTCCTGGCCCTGCTGGTGGTGACGCTGCTCGGCCCCGGGGTGCTGACCCTGATCCCGGTGCTGGCGCTGGTCTATCTGCCGGCCTTCACCCGAGTGACCTATGCCGGGGTGCTGTCCGCCCGGTCGCAGGACTATGTCGAGGCGATGCAGGCCCAGGGCGCGGGCGGGATCGAGATCATGACCCGCACCATCCTGCCGAATGTCGCCGGGCCGATCCTGGTGCAGTTCAGCCTCGCCACCGCCTCGGCCGTGGTGCTGGAATCCGGCCTGTCCTTCCTCGGCCTCGGCGTGGTGCCGCCGGCGCCGTCGCTGGGGGTGATGATCGGCGGCGCCCGTGCCACCATGGCCCAGGCGCCGCTGCTGCTGCTGTGGCCCTGCATCGCGCTGGTCCTGACCATCCTGGTGCTCAACGCCCTGTGCGACGGGCTGCGCGACTTCCTCGACCCGAAGACGCTGGTGCGGCGGCCCTTCCGACGCCAGCGCGCCGCCGCCGGCCCGGCCGAGGCTGTGGCGACAGACGATGCGGTGCTCGACCTGCGCGGCCTGTCGATCGAGATCGACGCGCCGCAGCCGATCGCGGCGGTGCGCGACGTGTCGCTGCGGATCTTCGCGGGCGAGACCGTGGCGGTGGTGGGCGAGAGCGGCTCGGGCAAGTCGCTGACCAGCCTGGCGGTGATGGGGCTGCTGCCGCCGGTGGCGCAGGTCGGCGGCGGGGCGGTGCGGCTGCAGGGGGCGGACCTGCTGCGGCTCGACCCCGAGGCCATGCGGCAGCGCCGCGGCCGCAGCATGGCGATGGTGTTCCAGGACCCGGCGTCGAGCCTGAACCCGGTGCACCGGGTCGGCGACCAGATCGCCGAGGCGGTCCGCGCCCACCGCGCGATCTCCGGCGCCGCTGCCCGGCGCGAGGCGGTGGTGCTGCTGCGCCGGGTCGGCATTCCGGCCCCGGAGCGGCGGGCGCGGTCCTTCCCGCACGAGCTGTCGGGCGGCATGCGGCAGCGGGTGATGATCGCGATCGCCATCGCCAACGACCCCGCTTTGCTGATCGCCGACGAGCCGACCACGGCGCTCGACGTCACCATCCAGGCGCAGATCCTCGACCTGCTGGCCGAGCTGCGGCAGCAGAGCGGCATGGCGCTGCTGTTCGTCACCCACAGCCTGCCGGTGGTGTCCGAGATCGCCGACCGGGTGGTGGTGATGTATGCCGGCGAGGTGGTGGAGGAGGGGCGCACCGGCGACGTCTTCGGCGCCCCGCTGCACCCCTACACCGCGGCCCTGCTGGCCAGCGCGCCGCGCGAGGACGGGCCGCCGCCGCGCGGCATCCCCGGCGTGGTGCCGGCACCGGACGCGCTGCCGCCCGGCTGCGCCTTCGCCCAGCGCTGCCCGATGCGCGCCAGCGCCTGCGAGGCGGCGCGGCCGCTTCTCGTCGAAGCCGCGGCGGACCGGAGGACGCGATGCCTGCGCTGGAGGGAGCTGTGACGCCGTTGGTCGTCGCCGAGGGCATCGGCCGCCGCTTCGGCGGGCGCGGCGTGTTCGGCCTGGGCCGGCCGGTCCAGGCGGTGACCGAGGTCAGCCTGGCGCTGGCGCGCGGCGAGACGGTCGGGCTGGTCGGCGAAAGCGGCTCGGGCAAGAGCACGATCGGCCGGCTGCTGCTCGGGCTGCAGCCGCTCAGCGCCGGGCGCGTGCTGTTCGACGGCACCGATCTCTCCGGCCTCGGCCGGGAGTCGCTGCGGCGGTTGCGGCGGCGCATGCAGCTGGTGTTCCAGGACCCGTTCTCCAGCCTCGACCCGCGGCGCCGGGTCGGCCCGCAGATCGCCGACGGGCTGCGCATCCACCGACTGGCCGATGGGGCGCAGCGCCGGCGGCGGGTGCGCGACCTGCTGGTCCAGGTCGGGCTGCAGCCGGAGCATGCCGAGCGCTATCCGCACGCCTTCAGCGGCGGCCAGCGCCAGCGCATCGCCATCGCCCGGGCGCTTTCCACCGAGCCGGACTTCCTGGTGGCGGACGAGCCGGTCTCGGCCCTCGACGTCTCGGTCCAGGCCCAGGTCATGGCGCTGCTCGCGTCGCTGCGGGCCGAGCTCGGCCTGACCATGCTGTTCATCAGCCATGACCTGCCGGTGGTGCGGCACCTGTGCGACCGGGTGGTGGTGCTGTATCTCGGCCGGGTGATGGAGGAGGGGCCGGTGGCGACGATCTTCACCGCCCCCCGCCACCCCTACACCCGGGCCCTGCTGTCGGCGGCGCCGCGCCTCGCGGCCGAGGGGCGGCCGCAGCGCATCCGCCTGGCCGGCGAGCCGCCGAGCCCGCACGACCCGCCCTCCGGCTGCGTCTTCCGCACCCGCTGCCCGCATGTCTTGCCGGCCTGCGCCGAGGCGGTGCCACGGCTGCGCGACGCCGCGCCCGGCCACCGCTTCGCCTGCATCCGCGATGACGTCACGCAGCCGCCGGCGGTCGCGCAGATTCGTCACATGTCACTTGACTCCGTCCATAGTGGACGATCACAATCATAACCTCAGTTGCCAAGAAGCGATCGATCCTGAGACCGGTCTCAGAGCCGGACTTGCTTGGTCGCATACTGTCGGGCCAAGGTCTGATGAAAAAGAAGGCATGATGTGCCTGCGATAGGCATTCTGTGTTCTTTGATCGGAATTGTGTCAGTTCTTCCGGGATGAGGAGGACATGATACACAAGACACCGCTTGAGCCGTCGCTGTGGTACGCGACGGCCGCCCCGGCGCCGGAGACGACGGCGCTGGACGGCACCATCGACGCCCCGGTCTGCGTGATCGGCGCCGGCTACACCGGCCTGTCGACCGCGCTGCATCTCGGCGAGCGCGGCATCGGCGCGGTGGTGCTGGAGGCGGAGCAGATCGGCCATGGCGGGTCGGGCCGCAACGCCGGCCACTGCACCCCGACCTTCCATGTCCACGAATTCCCGGCGGTGCGGCGGATCCTGGGCGAGCCGTTCGCCGCGCGGCTGATCGAGCGGCAGACCAACGCCGCCAACCTGGTGTTCGACATCATCCGCCGCCACGGCATCGACTGCGAGGCGGTGCAGACCGGCTATATCCACGCGGCCCATGCCAGTTCCGCCCTGGCGAAGCTGGAGCGGCGGCAGCGCCTCTATGCCGAAATCGGCAAGGCCACCCGGATGCTGGACCGCGACGAGGCCCGGCGCCTGACCGGGTCGCCGCGTTTCTGCGGCGGCTGGTTCCATCCGGAGGGCGGGCATCTCAACCCGCTCGGCTATGCCCGTGGGCTGGCGCGGGCGGCCATGTCCCGCGGCGCCCAGGTCTTCACCCGCTCGCCGGTCACCGCGATCCGGCCGCAGGGCGGGCGCTGGCGGGTCGAGACGCCGACCGGCGCCGTCCTGGCTGACAAGGTGGTGTGCGGCACCGGCGCCTACACCGACGGCTACTGGCCGGGGCTGGAGCAGAGCTTCGCCCGGCTCGGCGTCGCCGTGCTGGCGACCCAGCCGCTGGGCGACAACGTCCGCCGCACCATCGCGCCGGAGAACAACACCGTGGTCGACAGCCGGCGCGACATCTCGATCTGGAAATACGACAAGGACGGGCGGCTGGTGACCTCGCTGTTCGTCGAGGGGCGGCGCGGCACCGATCCCGCCTACACCACGGCGCTGATGCGGCGGAAGCTGCAATGGCTGCTGCCGCAGCTCGGCGACATCGACTTCCAGTACCGCTGGACCGGCGCGCTCGACATGCAGCCTCGCACCTTCCCGCGGCTGTACGGCCTGGCGCCCGGCGTTGTCGCCTCGCTCGGCTATTCCGGCCGCGGCGTGCCGACCGGCACGATGATGGGCACGGTGCTGGCGGACTGGGCGACCGGAACGCCGCCGCAGGACCTCGCCCTGCCGGTCGAGAGGCTGCAACGCGCGCCCGCCTATATGCGCTTCATGCCGCGTGCCATGCTGGCCTGGTCGCGCATCCGCGACCAGCGCGCCGCGCGGCGCGACGGCCTCGACCCGCCGCCCTTCTGACCATGCGGATCCTGGATTTGACCCATCTCAGCGAAACCAAGGACGGCTATGCCCGCCACCAGCGATGGCCGATCCCGGCCGCGGCGCAACCCGCAGGTGCCGAAGACGATCGACTTCTCGGAGATCGACTTCGACATCTTCACCGACCTGCTCAGCTTCTATGTCCGCACGGTCAACCTGCTGGTCAGCCGCGACCTGGACGGGCAGATGGAAGCGCTGGAGGTGGCCGGCGGCACGGGCAAGATCTCGACGCTGCTGCTGGTCGGCCGCAACCCGGGCATCCGGCCCTCGGTGCTGGCGCATTTCATCCTCAAGGACCGTTCGGCCATGGGCCGGCTGCTCGACCAGATGCAGCAGGCCGGGCTGGTCGAGCAGAAGATCGCGCCGGAGGAGCGGCGGGCGCGCGAGCTGTACCTGACCGGCAGGGGCCGCCGCCTGGCGGACGAGGTGCGCGCCGTCGCCCGCCGCCAATCCGCCGATTTCTTCTCGATCCTGAGCGGGGAGGAGCAGGCCGATCTGCTGCGCCTCCTGCGCAAGGTCTATGTTGGCTATGTCGAGCAGGCACCGACGGGCGAGTGACCCGCCGGGGCAGGAGGCACCACCATGACTGACGCCCGCGTCGCCATGATCTCCGGAGCCGGCCGCGGCATCGGCGCCGAGATCGCGATCGCCCTGGCCCGCGCCGGCTGGCGGCTCAGCCTCGGCGTGCGCGACCCGGCGCGGGTGACGCCGCCGGACGGCGCCCTGGTCCACCGCTTCGACGCCCGCGACCCGGGCTCGGAGCGGCTGTGGGCCGAGGCCACGGCCGAGCGGTTCGGCCGGATCGACGCGATCATCGCCAATGCCGGCATCATGATCCCGAAGACGGTGATCGCGGCGGATGACGCCGACCTCGACGACCTGATCCAGGTCAACGTCAAGTCGCCGCTGCGGCTGGTGCGGGCCGCCTGGCCGCATCTCGTCGCCTCCGGCCATGGCCGCGTCGTTACCATCGCCTCGCTGTCGGGCAAGCGGGTGAAGTCGGCGACCTCCGGCCTTTACGCCGTCAGCAAATTCGCGGCGCTGGCCCTGACCCATGCCATCCGCCATGCCGGCTGGGACGAGGGCGTGCGCGCCACCGCGATCTGTCCCGGCTTCGTCGCCACCGACATGGCCGCGGGCCTCGCCAACCGGCCGCCCGAGGCGATGACCCAGCCGCAGGACGTGGCGCGCATCGTCGCCTTCCTGCTGGACCTGCCCGACACGGCGAGCATCGCCGAGATCCCGATCAATTCGACCCTGGAGGACAGCTGGTGAGCCCGATGTGTGTCATCGTCGCGCGGGGAGGCCGCTGATGGGGCTGCAGGTCGACAGCGTCGAGCCGGATGCCGTGCTGCCGCAGCAGGCCGACGTGGTCATCGTCGGCGGCGGCATCATCGGCACCAGCGCCGCCCTGGCCCTGGCGCAGCGCGGCGTCTCGGTGGCGTTGTGCGAGAAGGGCCACATCGCCGGCGAGCAGTCCAGCCGCAACTGGGGCTGGTGCCGCAAGACCCGGCGCGATCCGCGGGAGATCCCGCTGGTGATCGAGAGCATGCGGCTGTGGGAGGGCATGAACCAGACGGTGGAGGCCGAGACCGGCTTCCGCCAGAGCGGCATCCTGTTCGCGATCGAGACCGACAAGGAGATCGCCGAATACGAGGCCTGGCTGGAGCATGCCCGGCCCTACCAGCTCGACGCCCGGCTGATCACCCCGGCCGAGTTCGACCGGCTGATGCCGGGTGCCGGCGGCCGCTGGAAGGCGGCGCTGTACTCCGCCTCCGACGGGCGGGCGGAGCCGCAGCGCGCCGCCCCCGCCATCGCCCGCGCCGCGCGCCGGGCCGGCGCCGCGATCCTGACCGACTGCGCCGTCCGCGGCGTCGACCGGGAAGGTGGCCGCATCACAGGGGTGGTGACGGAGCGCGGCCGCATCGCCTGCAACAGCGTGATCGTGGCCGGCGGTGCCTGGTCGCGGCGCTTCCTCAAGGATCTCGGCCTGACCCTGCCGCAGCTCAAGGTCCGGGCCAGCGTGCAGCGCACCGCGCCGCTGGAGGGCACGCCGGAGACGGCGATGTGGTCGAAGGAGTTCGCGCTGCGCAAGCGCCAGGACGGCGGCTACACCATCGCCAACGGCAACTCCAACATCGCCGGGCTGGTGCCGGACAGCGTCCGCTTCTTCAACGACTTCCTGCCGGCGCTGCGGATGGAATGGTCGGGGCTGAAGATCCGCCTGGACAATCGCTTCCTGCAGGAGTGGCGCGAGGCGGCGCCGGTGCCGCTGGACCAGGTCTCGCCCTATGAGAAGACCCGGGTGCTGGACCCGGAGCCCGACCGCGCCGCCAACCGCAAGGCCATGGACGCCCTGGCCCGGCAGTTCCCGGCCTTCGCCGGGGCCAAGGTGGTGCAGGAATGGGCCGGGCTGATCGATGTCACGCCCGACGCCGTGCCGGTGATCTCGACGGTCGCCGAGGTGCCGGGCCTGGTGGTGGCGACCGGCTTCTCCGGCCACGGCTTCGGCATCGGCCCCGGCGCCGGGCATCTGGCCGCCGACCTGGCGACCGGCGCCCGCCCGATCGTCGACCCCAAGGATTTTCGCTTCTCGCGCTTCACTGACGGATCGAGACCCCGGCCGATGGCCGGGGTCTAGGGACGGATCGAAGCCCCGGCCCTCGGCCGGGGTGTAGGACGGCCGGGCGGGGAGACGGGCGCAGACCCGCCCCCGCCGGGTTTTGGAGGCCACGAAACAAGGGAGCTTCACCATGACCGACAAGGATCTGCCGTTCGCCCAGACTTCGCGTCGCCGCCTGCTGGCCGCGGGGCTCGCCGCCGGCACGGCGGTCTGGCTCGGCCCCGGCCAGGGCTGGGTCAAGGCCGCCCGCGCCGCCGGGCCGCCGGCCAAGCCCACCGGCCAGGCCGTGATCGGCCTGTCGCAGGAGCCGACGGTGTTCAACCCGCTGATGCTGCACATCGAGGTCGATGAGGGCGTCTATTTCAACCTGTTCAGCCCGCTGTGGCAGGTCGACCCGCAGGGCAACTTCATCCCCGATCTGGCGGCCGAGGTGCCGACGCTGGAGAATGGCGGCGTCTCGGCCGACGGCCTGACCTGGCGGATCAAGCTGCGCGACAACGTCAAATGGCATGACGGCACGCCGTTCACGGCCGAGGACGTCAAGTTCTCGATCGAGCTGAACAACAACCCGAAGTTCCGCGCCGCCCGCCGGGCCGGGCACGAGCTGGTGCGCGACCTGACGGTGGTCAGCCCGACCGAGCTGACCTGGAAGCTGGAGAAGCCCTACGCGCCCTATCCGTCGATCCTGTCCTGGACCTTCATCGTGCCGAAGCATCTGCTGGAGAAAGAGGCCGACCCGAACGCGTCCGTCTTCGCCACCAAGCCGGTCGGCACCGGCCCGTTCAAATGGGTCGAGCGGGTGCCGGGCGACCACATCACCCTCGCCGCGCATGAGGACTACCACCTGGACGGGCCGTATCTCGAGCGGCTGGTGATCAAGTATATCCCCGATTTGACCGTCCTGTTCACCCAGTTCACCACCGGCGACATCGACTATATCGGCCTGCAGGGCATCACCGCCGACCATTACGAGGAGGCCAAGGGCCTGGCCGACCGCGAGGTCTCGCCGGTGCCGCAGGCCTTCATCGAGAACATCGCGCTGAACCGCGGGCTGCCGATCTTCCAGGACCCGGCGGTGCGCGAGGCGCTGTACACCGCGATGGACAAGCAGAGCATCATCGACAGCATCTATTACGGCCTGCCGTCGCCATCCGAATCCTTCCTGCCGAAGCAGTCCTGGGCGTTCAACCCGGACCTGCCGAAGCAGGCCTATGATCCCGACAAGGCCAAGCAGATCCTGGACGCGGCCGGCTGGGTCCCCGGCGGCGACGGCATCCGCGAGAAGAACGGCGTGCGCCTCGAATTCGTCAACTCGACCACCGCCGGCAACCATGTGCGCGAGCAGGCGCAGCAGCTGCTGCAGCAGAACTGGCTCGACATCGGCGTCAAGATGACCATCAACAACCTGCCTCCGGCGGTGATGTGGGGCGACTACTGGATGCAGTCGAAGTTCGAGACGGCGATGGTCGGGATCTACTTCATGGTCGGGCCCGACCCGGATGCGACCGACTATTTCTCCAGCCGCTCGATCGGCGCCAAGGGCGGCGGCGGCCAGAACACGACGCAATACGAGAGCGCCGATGTCGACAAGCTGCTGGCCGAGGGCGCGTCGACGGTCGACCCGGCCAAGCGCAAGGCGGCCTATTTCAAGATGCAGGAGTTCACGCGCAAGGACCTGCCCTACCTGCCGATCTTCCAATACGCCATGGTCCAGGGCGTGAAGAAGGGCCTGACCGGCTTCACCCCCAACGTCAACGTCCAGGAGAATTGCTGGAACGCCCACACCTGGTACTGGGCCAGCTGAGAGACCGTTTGGAAATGCGCTGGTGTGAATCGGCTGGCGGTGGGTTCGAGAACCGGCGCGCAGCGGACGTTAAAGTCCGTGAGCACCGGAAGCGCAGAAGCCGCCGTCAGACGGCCGCACCAGTAGCATTTCCAAATGGTCTCTGAGGCGGCCGCCCGGGGACGGAGGATACCATGGCGCAATTCCTGTTCGGCCGCGCGCTGCAGAGCCTGCTGCTGCTCTGGCTCGTGTCGATGATCGGCTTCGCCATCCTGCACCTGACCCCGGGCGGCCCGCTGTCGCAATTCGCCCTGGTCCCGGGCATGACCCAGGCGCGGCTGGCCGAGATCGCCCATGACATGGGCCTCGACCGTTCGCTGCCGGTGCAATACTGGGAATGGGCCAGCCGGCTGCTGACCGGCGACTGGGGGCGGTCCTACCGCGACCAGGCGCCGGTGCTGGACGTCATCGGCTCGCATCTCTTCGCCACGCTCGAGCTGATGGCGACGGCGATCCTGATCGCGGTGCTGCTCGGGGTCTGGATCGGCGTCATGGGGGCGGTGCGGCGCTATTCCTTCGCCGACATGCTGGCGACGGTCGGGGCCATGGTCGCCCTGTCGATCCCGACCTTCTGGTTCGGCCTGGTCGTGATCTACGTGTTCTCGGTCCGGCTGCAATGGCTGCCGGCCGGCAGCATGTACACGGTCGGCGACGAATCCCTGCTCGACTTCCTGCACCATCTGATCGCGCCGGCCCTGGTGCTGGCGCTGGTCGAGGTGGCGGTCTGGAGCCGCTACATGCGCGCCTCGATGATCGACGTGATCAACCAGGACTACATCCGCACCGCCCGGGCCAAGGGCCTGCCGGAGAAGCGGGTGCTGATCCGCCACGCGCTGCGCAACGCCCTGCTGCCGATGATCACTTTGGCGGGGCTGGAGCTGCCGACGCTGCTGGGCGGCGCGCTGGTGACCGAGACGGTGTTCACCTGGCCGGGCATGGGCCGGCTGTTCCTCGATTCCCTCGGCTACCGCGACTATCCGGTGGTGATGGGGATCCTGATGGTCTCGGCCCTGCTGGTGCTGCTCGGCAACCTGCTGGCCGACATCCTCTGCGCGGTCGCCGACCCGCGCATCCGGCTGGATTGAGGGGATCATGACCCTGGCCGCTGCCGACCCGAACGCCGCCATCGCCCGCCGCACCGGCAACCGCGGCTGGCGCCGCTTCCGCCGGCACAAGCTGGCGATGATCGGCGTCGCCTGCATCCTGCTGCTGGTGCTGGCCTGCGTCGCCGGGCCGTGGCTGCTGCCCTTCGACGATCTGCGCATCGACATGCGCGCCCGCTTTTCCCCGCCTTTGACCGGCTGGCACCTGTTCGGCACCGACCCGCTCGGCCGCGACCTCTGCGCCCGGCTGCTGATGGCCGGGCGGATCTCGCTCTCCGTCGCCTTCGCCGCGATGGTGATCAGCACGATCGTGGGGTCGGCGGTCGGGGTGGTGGCGGGCTATTACGGAAGGGCGGTCGGCGCCGTGCTGATGCGGCTGGTCGACGCCATGCTGTGCTTCCCCGCCGTGTTCCTGCTGCTGACCCTGGCGGCGCTGCTGAAGCCGGACCCGATCACCATCACCCTGATCATCGCCGCGACCAGCTGGATGGAGGTGGCGCGGGTGGTCGAAAGCCAGATCCGCACCCTGCGCGAGCGCGACTTCACTTTGGCGGCGGAGATGATGGGCGCGTCGGACGTCCGCATCATGGTCGACGAGCTGCTGCGCAACGCCGTCGGCCCGATCGTGGTCGCCGCCACCCTGACGGTGGCCCGCGCCATCCTGATGGAGGCCTATATCAGCTTCCTCGGCTACGGCATCCAGCCGCCGACGGCGAGCTGGGGCAACATGCTGAACAACGCCCAGCAATACCTGACCTCGGCGCCCTGGCTGGCCCTGGTCCCGGGCATCGCCATCACCCTGGCGGTGACCAGCTTCAACTTCATCGGCGACGGGCTGCGCGACGCGCTCGACGCCCGGCTGGAATCGTGATGACGGACGCCCCGATCCTCGAGGTTCGCGACCTGGCCGTGACCTTCCGCGGCGAAGCCGGGGCGCTGACGGTGGTCAACGACGTGTCCTTCTCCGTCCGCCGCGGCGAGACCCTGGCGCTGGTCGGCGAATCCGGTTCGGGCAAGAGCGTTACCAGCCTGGCGGTGCTGCGGCTGCTGCCGCCGGTGCCGCGCTGCACCATCGCCGGCTCGGTCCGCTTCGCCGGGCGCGACGGCCAGGCCCGCGACCTGCTGCAGCTGGCCCCCGAGGCGATGCGGGCGGTGCGCGGCGACGAGATCTCGATGATCTTCCAGGAGCCGATGACCTCGTTGAACCCGGTGCACCGGATCGGCGACCAGATCGCGGAGGCGGTGACCTACCACCGCGGCCTCGGCCGCAAGCAGGCGCTGGCAAGGGCGGAGGAGCTGCTGGAGCTGGTCGGCATCCCGGAGCCGCGGCGGCGCCTTTCCGCCTATCCGCACCACCTGTCGGGCGGCATGCGCCAGCGGGTGATGATCGCCATGGCGCTGGCCTGCGACCCCAGCCTGCTGATCGCCGACGAGCCGACCACGGCGCTGGACGTCACCGTCCAGGCCGGGATCATCGACCTCCTGAAATCGCTGCAGGCGAAAACCGGCATGGCGATCATCTTCGTCACCCACAATCTCGGCGTGGTGGCCGAGATCGCGGACAGCGTCATGGTCATGTATGCCGGCCGCATCGTCGAGCGCGGCGACGCCGTCGGGCTGCTGCAGCGGCCGCGCATGCCTTACACCCAGGGGCTGCTGCGCTCGGTGCCGCGGATCGACCGGCTGGATTTCGGCGGTGGCGTGCTGCCGGCCATCCCCGGCAGCGTCCCGGACCCCGGCCGGCTGCCGCCCGGCTGCTCCTTCCACCCGCGCTGCGACCACGCCCGGCCCGGTGCCTGCGATGCCGCGGTGCCGGCGCTGGAGGAGGCCGATGGCCGGGTGGTGCGCTGCCTGCGCTGGCGCGAGATCGAGGCGGCTGGCGCATGACGACGACACCGCCGCCGATCCTCGAGCTGCAGGAGCTCAGCAAGTCCTTCGCGGTCGGCGGCTCGCTGTTCGGGCGCGAGCGGCTGCAGGTGCGCGCGGTCGACCGCGTCTCCTTCACCGTGCGCCAGGGCGAGGTGCTAGGCCTGGTCGGCGAATCCGGCTCGGGCAAGAGCACGCTGGGCCGCACCCTGTTGCGGCTGATGCGGCCGACCGGCGGGCGGGTGCTGTTCGAGGGCACCGACATCACCGATCTCGGCCGCCGGCAGCTCAAGCCGATCCGGCCGCGGCTGCAATTCGTGTTCCAGGACCCGGCAGCGTCGCTGAACCCGCGCATGACCGTCGGCCGCATCGTCGCCATGCCGCTGCGGGTGCAGAAAGACGCGCCGCCGGCGGCGGAGCGCGCGGCCCGGGTGGCAGCGGCGCTGGAGACGGTCGGCCTGTCCGCCAGCCATGCCGAGCGCTTCCCGCATGAATTCTCCGGCGGCCAGCGCCAGCGCATCGGCATCGCCCGGGCGCTGGTGACCGAGCCGCGGCTGCTGGTGGCGGACGAGCCGGTCTCCGCCCTCGACGTCTCGGTCCAGGCCCAGATCATCAACCTGCTGATGGAGGTGAAGCGGCGGCTGGACCTGACCATCGTCTTCATCAGCCACGACCTGGCGGTGGTCGGCCAGATCTGCGACCGGGTGGCGGTGATGTATCTCGGCCGGATCATCGAGATCGCGCCGGCCCGGGCGCTGTTCGAGACGCCGCGCCACCCCTACACCGAGGCGCTGCTGTCGGCCGCGCCGATCCCGGATCCGACGCTGCGCCGCCAGCGCATTCTGCTGAAGGGCGAGCTGCCCAGCCCGCTGTCGCCGCCCTCCGGCTGCGCCTTCCGCACCCGCTGCCGCTACGCCCTGCCGGCCTGCGCCGAGGCCGCCCCGCCGCTGCAGGCGGTCGGCGACGGCCATCTCAGCGCCTGCATCCGGCCGGAGCTGGCCCTGGCCTCGCCGCTGGCGCCGGCCGTCGCCTGGGCGGGCTGACCACATTCTGTGCAGACTGCCCTGCCGCACGCTGGCGGGGAGGGCGAATCCGGCCGTTTCCGGCCCTGCCGCGGCTGGCACAGGCCTTGCTTCGAATTTGAGACGAAAGCGAGGTCCCGCCATGACCGACATCACCACCGTCAAGACCGAACGCAACATTCTGTTCCCCATCGTGCTGGCGCTGGTCGCCGGCGTCGCCACCGGGGTGCTGTGGTGCTACGCCAACCCGATCCAGCTGGTGCCCGGCGTCATCCAGTGGCGCATCTTCGCCTTCCTGCCGCCTCTGGTCGGCATCCTGTTCGGCTTTCGCAGCGGCTTCATCTGCGGCTATGTCGGGTCGCTGGTCTGGTCGCTGCTGGCCGGCACCTTCATCCCGGCCCACACGCTGATCGTCGACGGCATCATGGTCGGGCTGACCGGCGCCGTGCCCGGCCTGCTGTTCGATCCGGCCCGCAAGCCGATCGACACCGCCGGCCTGGCGAAGATCGCCGCCACCTGCCTGGTCGTCGGGCTGGCGATGGTGGCCGCGGTGGCCGCCAGCCTGGCCTTCCTCGGCATCTTCCCGTTCTGGTGGGGGCTGCTGTATCTCGGCCTGTCGGACATCGTGCCGATGATCATCGGCACCCCGCTGCTGGTGAAGCCGGCGCTGAAGATCCTGGCCGGGTCGGGCCTGACCGCCGGCATCACCCGGTTCTGAGGGCCGGCGCCGGACCGTGCTCGAGATCAAAGCGCTGAGCGTGGGCTTCGCCCCGGCGAAGCCCGCCATCCTGCCCACCTCGTTCCGGATCGAACCCGGCGGGCGCCTGCTGCTGTGCGGCGCCAACGGCTCCGGCAAGTCGACCCTGCTGGCCGCGGCCGCCGGGGTGATCCCGAAGCTGTCCCGGCCGCCGCACCTG
This sequence comes from Inquilinus sp. CA228, assembly GCF_052078665.1. Classification (NCBI taxonomy): domain Bacteria; kingdom Pseudomonadati; phylum Pseudomonadota; class Alphaproteobacteria; order Rhodospirillales; family Rhodospirillaceae; genus Inquilinus; species Inquilinus sp. CA228. Next base: position 163,356 of record NZ_JBQJIK010000002.1, read on the forward strand.
GCCGGCTCCGTCCGCCTCGGCGGCGCCGAGCTGGGCGGCCTGCCGCGGACCGAGCTGTTCCGCCGCGTCGGCATCGTGTTCCAGAACCTCGACGACCAGCTCTGGGATCTCGGGGTCGAGGATTTGATCGCCTTCCCGCTCGAAAGCCGCGCCCTGCCGCGCCTGCGGGTGCGGGACCGGGTGCTGCAGCTGGTCTCGGCCCTGTCGCTCGAGGCGCTGCTCGGCCGCCGGGTGCTGACCCTGTCCGGCGGTGAGCGGCGCATGGTGGCCCTGGCCGCCGCGCTGGCGACGGGGCCGGAGCTGCTGGTGCTGGACGAGCCGACCACCGGCCTCGACCCGGCGGCGCGGCAGCGCCTGGCCGGGCTTCTCGCCCGGCTGGGCGGGGATCTGCCCATGCTGCTGGCGGCGGAGCAGGATGCCGGCGCCCTGGCCGCGGTCGCGGACGCCGTGCTGCTGCAGAAG
>NZ_JBQJIK010000020.1:0-100007 GCF_052078665.1 Inquilinus sp. CA228
GTAGCCGTCGCCGCCGGAGAGGGTGTCGTTGACGCTGCCGCCGAACAGGAAGTCGTTGTAGCCGGTGCCGGTGGCGGTGACCGCGGTGGCCGCGGTGTAGAAGACGAAGTTGCCGGCGGTCAGGCTGTCCTTGTTGACGTTCTTGAGGATGATGACTTCGTCGTCGCTGTCGTAGCCGAGGCGGATGACGGTGTCGTCGCCGCTCTGCTCCATGAAGGGTGTCAGGCTGGCGAGATCGGAGACCTTGAGGAAGGACAGGTCGATCTTGTCGACGCCGAGGGTGAAGTCGGTGATGGTGTCGGCGTCGAACTCGCGCGTGTCGTACCTGAAGGTGTCGCTGCCGCCGCCGCCGGTGAGTGTGTCGTTGCCGCCGCGGCCGATGATGAGGTCGGTGTTACCGGTGCCGTCGATGATGTTGCCGGAATCGTCGCCAATAAAATCCATTGCATCTTTCCCCTTCTTGCACGGTTGGATCGAAGGCCCGTCGCGCGGCCTCGGCATCGAGGCCGGGCAGGACGGTGCCGTTGGGCGCCCTTCGTTGCGAAGGCTGCCCCGTCGCTCGCTCCCGATTGCGGGAGTGAGGCGAGTTCGGTTGTCCTGGGTGGGCGGCCGGGCTTACCGGCCGCTGCGGAGACTGGTCACAGGAGGAGGTGGAAGGACCGCGGGCGCGCCTGGCTTCGGCCCGCCGGTGACAGGGATGTGATGGCCGTCAGCGTGCAAGGCATTACCGGCAGATCCCGCGCTGCGACACGTCCCGCTCCGGTTCCGTGAACCACATCCAAGTTGCTCCCCCACCATTATATAAAATTCGATGCAAATTGGACTATACCGTGGCCATCGCCATCCCGGCAATCCGTCAGCGACATCGGCAGAGGCCCATCCGATGCTCGATCCGATGGCCGGCCGGGCCGGACATGCCGCCGGCGAGGCTGCCCGCGACGACATCGTCCGCGATACGGGATCGGGGCTGCGTCGTCATCGCGCTTATCAACCTGGATATCGGCAGATGGTGGCGCGAATGTGTCACCAGGGCCAGATTGTCGTCCTAATCCGACATTTTAGCCGACATCGCCGGATCGTGATCGCGGCTGGCGCTTCAGGCCCGGGCGGCGCGGTGCAGGGCGACGCCGGCCATCACCAGGGCGATGCCGGTCAGGTCCCGGGTCGAGGGGATCTGTCCCAGCACCAGGACGCCGATCCCGGCGGCAGTGGCCGGCAGCAGCGACAGCATCAGCGCGAAGCTGGCGCGCGGCAGCCGCGCCATCGCCAGCAGGTCGCAGACATAGGGGATGACCGACGAGGCGATGCCGACCCCGATCCCGGCCAGCAGCAGCGCCGGGTCGGTCAGCGCCGGCAGGGCCGGGCCCAGCCCGAACGGGGTGATCGCCACCAGCGCCGCCAGCATCGCCGCCGCCAGCCCGTCGATGCCGTCGGCCCCGGCGATGCGGTGGCCCAGCATGATATAGGCGACGAACAGCGCGGCATTGGCGAAGGCCAGGGCATAGCCCAGGGCGTCGCCCTCCAGCCGGATCTGGGTCAGCATCGCCACGCCGGCCGCCGCCACGCTCAGCGCCACGAGGTTGCGCCGGCTGCGCAGCCCGGCCGCCGCCAGGCCGATCGGCCCCAGGAACTCGATGGCGCCGACCGTGGCCAGCGGCAGCCGGGCGATGGCCAGGTAGAAGCAGGCGTTCATCGCCGCCAGCACCAGGCCCAGCGCCAGCAGAATCCGGCGGTCGGCCGCGCTGCTGCGCCGCCACAGCCGCCAGGGCCGGCGCCACAGCGCGAACACCAGGGCGGCGGTGGCGATGCGCAGCCAGGCGACGCCCAGCACCTCGACCGCACCGAACAGCAGCACGGCGCAGGCCGGCCCCAGATAGTGGAACACGGCGCTGACGACGAAGAACAGCTGCGGCGGCAGCCGCTGCGCCAGCGGCGCGGCGGCGGAGGTCTCGGGCATCGACATGGCCGGAAGATTTGCATGCGCCGGCGCTCCGGCCCATGATCGGTCGAAGCCTTGTGCCGTCATCGGCCTTTGTTCCGAAGGGAATCCGTCGATTTGGCCTTCCAGGTCTCGCCGCTGCTCGCCGATGAGCGCAACCTCGCCTTGCTCCGCCTGCTGCAGGCCGAGCCGCGGCTGGGCGTGGCCGAGCTGGCGCGGCGCATCGGCATGTCGGCACCGGCCGTGCGCGAGCGGCTGCTGCGGCTGGAGGAGGCGGGGGTGATCCGCGGCTGGCGGCTGGAGCTGGAGCCGCGGGCGCTGGGCTATCCGCTGACCGTGTTCGTCCGCATCCGGCCGATGCCGGGGCAGCTGCCGAAGATCGCCGAGCTGGCGCGGGCGATGCCGCAGGTGGCGGAATGCCACCGCATCACCGGCGAGGACTGCTTCATCCTGAAGGTGCATGTCGAGGCGATCGAGACGCTGGACCGGCTGCTCGACCGCTTCCTGGCGCATGGCCAGACCACCACCTCGATCGTCCAGTCCACCCCGGTGCCGCCGCGCGACCCGCCGCTGCCGGGATAGGGGGGCCGGGGCTACAGCCCCCGGCGCGAGCGCAGGGCGGCCACCAGCGTGCCGTCGTCGAGATAGTCCAGTTCGCCGCCCACCGGCACGCCATGCGCCAGCCGGGTGATGCTGGGGCCGATGCCCTCCAGCTTCTCGGCCAGGTAATGCGCCGTGGTCTGGCCGTCGACGGTGGCGTTCAGGGCCAGGATCACCTCCGCCACGCCGGGCTCGCGGGCGCGGGCCAGCAGGCGCGGGATCGCCAGGTCGTCGGGCCCGACGCCGTCGATCGCCGACAGCGTGCCGCCCAGCACGTGATAGCGGCCGCGGAAGGCGCGCGCCCGCTCCAGCGCCCACAGGTCGGCCACCTGCTCGACCACGCAGATCAGCCCGGCGTCGCGGGTCGGGTCGCTGCAGATCGGGCAGGGGTCGACGGTGTCGAGATTGCCGCAGATCGAGCACGGCACGATCGCCGTGGCCGCCGCGTCCAGCGCCTCGGCCAGGGGGCGCATCACGGTGTCGCGGTGGCGCAGCAGGTGCAGCGCGATCCGGCGCGCCGACCGGGGCCCCAGCCCCGGCAGCCGCGCCAGCAGGTCCATCATGGTGGCGATCTCGCCGCTCATGCGTGCTCCATTCCAGCCGCCCTCCGCGGCACCGATCCTATCCGACGCAGTTTCCTAGCACAGCGGGCAAAACCGGACCCGTCGCGATCGCACCGAGGCGCCTTGAACGGCATCGCCGCTTCGCCTATAACCGACGGCGCGCGGGTGTAGCTCAATGGTAGAGCAGAAGCTTCCCAAGCTTACGACGAGGGTTCGATTCCCTTCACCCGCTCCAGCCTTTCTCACAATCGCCGCTCTCCCGACACGCCGTGCCATGCCGGCGTCGCCGATTCGTGATCTGATTCGGCCGTAATCGCGTCGGCGATTATCATAGTATTCATGGGACGGAATTTGGATGACGCCGATGGCTTATTCGGCGATCGTCGGACAGCGCCTCCAGATGATGGAGCACCCGCATGGAAATACTTCATAATTTATTCAAAGCCTCGCCGGAGGCTGCATTGTTCCTGTCGCTGGCGATTGGATACGCGGTCGGGAAGATCCAGTTCGGGCGGTTCCAGTTCGGCGGGGTTGCCGGGTCGCTGATCGCCGCGGTGCTGATCAGCCAGGTCGGGGTGACCATCGATCCCGGCATCAAGGCGGTGGCCTTCGCCCTGTTCATCTACGCCGTCGGCTTCGAAAGCGGCCCGCAATTCTTCAACTCGCTGAACCGCTCGGCGCTGCGCGAGATCGCGATGGCGGTGTTCCTGGCGGCCACGGCGCTCGTCACCGTCATCGTCTGCGCCCGGATCGGCGGGCTGGACAAGGGGCTGGCGGCCGGCATCGCCGCCGGCGGCCTGACCCAGTCGGCCATCATCGGCACCGCCGGCGACACGCTGAACCGCCTCGGCCTGCCGGTCGAGGAGGTGGCCCGCCAGCAATCCGAGATCGCGATCGGCTATGCCGTGACCTACATCTTCGGCTCGCTCGGGCCGATCCTGGTCTGCCTGATGTTGGTGCCGCGCCTGTACGGCCGCGACATCCGCGAGGATGCGGTCAAGGCGGAGCGGGCGCTGGCCGGCGGCGGCCTGGTGCTGGGCCGCGGCGACGTCGCGGCGGCGCCGGACCTGGTCGGGCGCACCTACACGGTGACCGCGGCAGCCGGCCGGACGGTCGGCGAGATCGAGGCCGCGGCGCAGCGCATCACCATCGAGCGGGTGCGCCGCGGCGATGCGGCGCCGGCGGTGGAGCCCGGGCTGCGGCTGCAGGCCGGCGACCATGTGCTGGTGGTCGGCCGGCGCGACGCGGTGGTGGCGGCGGCGCCCGGGATCGGCGCCGAGGAGGCCGCGGCGGCGGGCATGGAGATGGTGCTGCATCTCCGCGACGTGGTCTTCACCCGCCCCGGCGCCAACGGCAAGACCATCGGCGAGCTCAAGGCCCAGGCCGACGCCACGGCCAGGCACGGCGTCTACATCGCCGGCATCACCCGGATGGAGCGGCCGCTGCCGGTGCTGGACGGCACCGCGCTGCATCACGGCGACGTGATCACGCTGCAGGGCGCCGCCTCCGATGTCGACCGGGCGGCCAGGCTGCTGGGCTATGAGATCGCGCCCAGCGACAAGACCGACTTCGTCTATCTCGGCCTCGGCATCCTGCTCGGCCTGCTGGTCGGCCTGATCACCGCGCGGGTCGGCGGCATCCCGCTGACCCTCGGCAGCGGCGGCGGCGCCCTGCTCTCCGGCCTGGTCTTCGGCTGGCTGCGCGCCAAGCACCCGACCTTCGGGGCGATGCCGTCGGCCGCCGGCCAGATCCTGAAGGATTTCGGCCTTGCCGCCTTCGTCGCCTGCGTCGGCCTGTCCTCCGGCGCCCAGGCCTGGACCACGCTGCAGGAAAGCGGCGCCGCGATCTTCGTGCTCGGCCTGGTGGTCACCCTGGTGCCGCTGGTCCTGACCCTGCTGTTCGGCCGCTACGTGCTGCGCTACGACAACGCCGCCATCCTGGCCGGCGCCCTGTCCGGATCGCGCAGCGCCAACCCGGCCTTCGGCGCCGTGCTCGACAAGGCCGGCAACTCGGTGCCGACCGTGCCCTTCGCCATCACCTACGCCATGGCCAATGTGCTGCTGACCATCCTCGGCCCGCTCGTGGTCGGCTTGGTTTGAGGAGACCCATCATGAACGACACCGCACCCGCCATCGACGACAAGACCGCCGCCTCGCTCGCCAAGCTCAGCCCGTTCGAGCTGAAGGACGCGCTGATCCAGCTGGCCAGGAGCGACGCCGACCGGATGATGCTGAACGCCGGCCGCGGCAACCCGAATTTCTTGGCGACCGTGCCGCGCCACGGCTTCTTCCAGCTCGGCCTGTTCGCCATGACCGAGGCCGAGCGCTCCTTCGCCTATATGCCGGAAGGGGTCGGCGGCTTCCCGCGGCGCGACGGCATCGAGGGCCGGTTCGAGATCTTCGCCCGGGCGCACAGGCAAGTCCCCGGCGTCGCCTTCCTGGTCGGCGCCGTGTCCTATGTGCGCGACCAGCTCGGCCTGTCGGCCGGCGATTTCCTGTACGAGATGTGCGAGGGCATCCTCGCCTGCAACTACCCGGTGCCGGACCGGATGCTGGTGCTGAGCGAGCGGATCGTCGGCCAGTACATCCGGAAGGAGATGATCGGCCGCCAGCCCTTCACCGGCGCGTTCGACCTCTACGCGACCGAGGGCGGCACCGCGGCGATGACCTATCTGTTCAACAGCCTGCGCGAGAACCGGCTGCTGGCGCCGGGCGATTCGATCGCGATCGGCCTGCCGATCTTCACCCCCTATATCGAGATCCCGCATCTGAACGACTACAAGCTGGTCGAGGTCGGGCTGGACGCCGACCCGGAGAAGGGCTGGCAGTACGGCGACAAGGAGCTCGACAAGCTGCTCGACCCGAAGGTGAAGGCCTTCTTCCTGGTCAACCCGTCCAACCCGCCCTCGGTCAAGCTCGGCGCCGCCAATCTGAAGCGGCTGCAGGAGATCGTGGCCAGGCGGCCCGACCTGATCCTCTTGACCGACGACGTCTACGGCACCTTCGCCGACGATTTCGTGTCGCTGTTCGCGACCTGCCCGCACAACACGATCCTGGTCTATTCCTACTCCAAGTATTTCGGCGCCACCGGCTGGCGCCTCGGCGTGATCGCCACCCACAAGGACAATGTGCTGGACCGCGGCATCGCCAGGCTGCCGGCCAAGGTGCAGAAGGAGCTGGACGAGCGCTACGCCTCGATCACCACCGACCCGCGGCATTTGCCCTTCATCGACCGGGTGGTGGCCGACAGCCGCACCGTGGCGCTGAACCACACGGCAGGCCTGTCGACGCCGCAGCAGGTGCAGATGGTGCTGTTCTCGCTGTTCTGCCTGATGGACGAGCCCGACTCCTACAAGACTGCGATGAAGCGGATCATCCGCCGCCGCAAGGCCGCGCTGTACCAGGCCGCCGGGGTGACGCTGGAGGAGGACGAGAACTCGGTCGACTACTACACCATCCTCGACCTCGAGGTGCTGGGCGGCCGGCTGCATGGTCGCAAATTCGTCGACTGGTTCATGAAGAACACCAGGCCGCAGGAGGTGCTGTTCCGGCTGGCCAAGGAAAGCGGCGTGGTGCTGCTGCCCGGCCGCGGCTTCGGCACGCTGCATCCCTCGGCCCGGGTGTCGCTCGCCAACCTCAACGAGACCGACTACGTCAAGATCGGCACCGCGATCAGCACCCTGATGGCGGAGTATGTCGAGCGGTTCCAGGCGGCGGGGAAGAAGAAGTAGGGGATCCGGCCCCTTCGGCGGCATGACGGTCCCGCGCTCTGGGCCGGTTCCGCTCGCCTTCGCCTCCGCCTAAGATTTCCGGCGTCACGCACCGACGGGGAGGCCGGATTGGACGATGCGACCAGGGCCGCGGATCCCGTCCAGGAATGTCTCGACTTCCTGGCCCGGCACCGCGACATCCGCTTCGTCGACATCCTGCTGACCGATGCCTGCGGCGTGCAGCGCGGCAAGCGCATCCCGGTCGGCGAGCTGGAGCGGATCTGGCGCAACGGCCGCTACATGCCCGGCTCGATCATCAGCCTCGACATCACCGGGGCGGATGTCGAGGAGACCGGGCTGGTGTGGGAGGACGGCGACGCCGACCGCACCGCCCGCCCCGTGCCCGGCACGCTGGTGCCGGTGCCGTGGAAGGCCGAGCCCTCGGCCCAGGTTCTGCTGACGCTGTTCGAGCTGGACGGCACGCCATCGGCCTACGACCCGCGCCAGGTGCTGTCCCGGGTGGTGTCGCGCCTGGCCGCCGACGGCCTGCATCCCGTGGTGGCGGTGGAGCTGGAGTTCTACCTCTTCGACGCCTCATGGCGCGAGACCGGGCGGCCCGTGCCGCCGCGGGGCGCCAGCACCGGCAAGCAGGCCTATGGCATGGCCGATCTCGACGAGCTCGGCGACTTCCTGGCCGATCTCTACGCCGGCTGCGAGATCCAGGGCCTGCCGGCCGACACGGCGATCAGCGAATACGCGCCGGGCCAGGTCGAGATCAACCTGAAGCACCGGGCCGACGCGCTGCGCGCGGCCGACGACGCCATCCTGTACAAGCGGCTGGTCCGCGCCGTGGCCAGGCGGCACGGCATGGAGGCCACCTTCATGGCCAAGCCCTATGCCGGCGAGACCGGCAGCGGCACCCATCTGCACATCAGCCTGGCCGATGGCGACGGCGACAACCGCTTCGCGGCAGAGGGCGGCGACGAGCTGCTGCGCCACGCCATCGGCGGCATGGGGGCGACGATCCGCGACGGCATGCTGGTGTTCGCGCCGAACGCCAACTCCTACCGCCGGTTCCAGACCCTCAGCTACGCGCCGCTGGCGCCGACCTGGGGCGTCAACAACCGCACCGTGGCCCTGCGCGTGCCGATCGGCCCGCCGGCGGCGAAGCATGTCGAGCACCGGGTGGCGGGCGCCGACGCCAACCCCTACCTGGCGCTGGCGGCGGCGCTGGCCGGGATGCATCGCGGCATCCTCGACCAGCGCGACCCCGGCCCGCCGGTGACCGGCAACGGCTACGGCGCCCCGGCCTCGGACATCCCGCCGAACTGGCTCGATTCGATCCGCGACTTCCGCGCCTCGGCCTTGATGCGGGACTATCTCGGCGACGCCTTCGTCGACGCCTTCGCCAAGATCAAGCTGGCCGAATACCGCCGCTTCCACGCCCAGATCCCGCCGCTCGACTTCGACTGGTGCGTCAAGGTGGTGTGAGGGCGGCGAAGCCGGCGGTCGCCCCCGTTACAGTCATGTTTCCGTCATGCCGCGGTGTATCCGTGCAGCGGATGGAGCGATAGCAAACGCGCAATTCCCCGACCGGCCCCGTCGGCGAATTCTGCGGCGGCCGAACGCGGCTCGTCCGAGCCGGGACGCCAACCCCGCACCATGTGAGTCCTCCCAATGGACGATCTCCACGCTCTGCCGGCGAGCGCCGGAATGTTCGACTGGATCCATGCGCTCACGGGCGGGGGCCGCCCGAACCTGGATCAGGACGCCGATCCGCCCCGGACATGGCTCGAACTGGCGCAGCAAGGCGGATCGGTTGCCCAGAACTGGCTCGTGTCGGCGACCGTGGTCGAGGATCTGCGGAGGTTCGACAACCAGGAATACCTCGACGAATTGAAGGCATCGCCCGACTTCAACGGGTTGCGCGACGACCTCGATCGATTGGCTGCCAGCCTTGCGGAGCCCGGCCTCGAGGTGACCGCGAAGGCTTTCAAGGGGCTGGTTGACACCGCCAGGGGCGACCTCGACCTCTTCCAGGACGGTGTCCATCCCGGCAAGCGCCTGGCGCTGACGCTTGCGACCCTTGTCTTCTATCCGCTCCCGTTCCTGGTGGCGGCCTTTCAGGGCGATCTGCTGTACGCGACGCGCGCGCAGTCGAACTACGCCAGGTCCACCTCGAGCGTCCTGGGCATGCTGTGCGAGCCCGTCGCCGATTTCCGGCTCTTCTACCAGCACACCCAGGAACGGCTCTGGCCCTTCGTGGCCCCCGGCGCGATCTATGCAGGCCCCGCCTTTGCCGAGAGCCTGCATCATCTTCGTCACGACGGACCGTTCGCGGGCTACGCAGCCGCCGGCACTGCGGCGTCGCTGTTCCTCGCGACCTATGGGCAGGACGGGATCCGGGCTTTGAAAGCCCGCCTGAATCCCGTCCTCACCGGCACGGCGCCGACGACACCGCAGCTGCGGACCACGATGGGAGAGATCCTCGACGATATGGAAGGAAGGCTGGCGCGGATCGATACCCTGCTCGAGGGCAAGAAGGTCAGCGACAATCTGAGCGCCGAGCTCCTTTTCATGAGGAAGGACTGGGGCAACCTGATCGCAGCGATGCGAAAGATCGTCCCCCCGTCGGATCAGGTGGCCACCGTCGATCCCGAGGAGGACGCGGCTGCTGGTGGAGCCGACGATGTCCGGACGAATCCCAAGGCCACGAAATATGCATTTGCGGTCATCGGGACCGCCATCGTCGGGCTCAACGCCTACCTCGTCTCCAACGAGAAGGTCGCCCTCGCCGACTACGCCGGATGGGGCTCATGGGTCGTGGTGCAGTTGTTCGTGAATGCCGCCGACCCCGACGTGTCTCCGCAGGATATGGCCCGCCTCTTCAAGAGCCTGGTCTCGGGCACCACGGTCGCACTTCCGCTCTCGACCGCGGCTTTCGTCACCAAGGGCAAGATGCTGGAAACCACCGGGGGCCTGGTGGCTTCGATCGTCAGCCTCACGGTGACGAACCTGACCATCTCGGGAAAAATCGGGACCTGGCTCGCGCAGGCGCTCCTGGCTCTGCTGCCGATTGTCATCGCCGGCGCCACGTTCTGTTTTCTGTGCGGCGGCGCGCGCAAGGCCGACAAGGGCAAGGGCAGGGCCGTCGATACGGATCCGGACGCCGAGGCCGCGGTGTCCGAGCCTGGCTATGTCCTCACGGAATTGCCGTTCGAGGAAGATGAGCCTATCGATCTGGACAAATGGTTGGAGGAGCATCTCGCCGGCCAGGCGTCCGGAAGCGGCCTCGGCCCATCGGGCGGTGTCCCGCCGGTTGCGGAGACGGGAGCCGGGGAAACCGACGAAGATCCCCAAGACCCGCCTTCAGATGGCGAAGGCGATCGTTCCGCCACGCCGCCGCCCGAGGAAGCTGCGAAAGCTGCCGAAGACCCTCAAGACCCGCCTCCGGACACCGAAGGCGGCCGCGTCGCCACGCCGCCGCCCGAGGGAAGCGCGAAAGCCGCCGAAGACCCTCAAGTCCCGTCTCCGGATACCGAAAGCGGTCGCGCCGCCACGCCGCCCTCGGAGAAAGGCCGCTGAAGACCCTTCTCTGTCGTCCTCGGGCTTGACCCACGGGTGTCCGGTTGAGGGTTTTCGGGGTGTCGAAGAGGGGTGGAGTTCAATTTGTATTGTCATCCTCGGGCTTGACCCGAGGACCCGCCCGGCAATGACAGAAAAGGAACGGCAATCGAAGGTGGGACCCTACCACCCGCAGCTCTGCCCCTTGTTCTGCTCGGTCAGCCAGTCGTTCAGCGGCGTGAAGTACTCGACGACGGCGCTGGCGTCGGTCTGGCGCTCGCCGGTGAAGGCCTCCAGCTCGTCCGGCCAGGGCTTGGACTGGCCCATCTCCAGCATCGCGTTGAAGCGCTGGCCGACCTGCTTGTCGCCATAGACCGAGCAGCGGTGCAGCGGCCCGGTCCAGCCGGCCTGCTTGCACGCCGCGCGCTGGAACTGGAACTGGTAGATATGGGCCAGGAAGTACCTTGTGTACGGCGTGTTGCCGGGGATGTGGTACTTGGCGCCGGGGTCGAAGGCGTCGGCCGGGCGCGGTCCCGGCGGCACCAGCCCCTGGTACTTCAGCCGCAGCGCCCACCAGGCGTCGTTGTACCGCTCCGGCGCCGCCTTTCCGGCGAACACCTCCCAGCGCCAGCGGTCGACCAGCAGGCCGAAGGGCAGGAAGGCGATCTTGTCGAGCGCCATCTTCAGCAGGAAGGGGATGTCGCCCTCCGCCCCCGGTACCTTGTCCAGCAGGCCGATCTGGTTCAGGTAGGTCGGAGTCAGCGCCGACAGCCCGACGAAGTCGCCGATCGCCTCGTGGAATCCGTCATTGGCCCCGTTCTTGAACAGGTAGGGCTGGTCCTTGTAGGCGCGCTGATAGTAGTTGTGCCCGAGCTCGTGGTGGACGGTGTAGAAATCCTCGCCGTTCACCTTGGTGCACATCTTGATGCGGACGTCGTCGCGGTCGTCCAGGTCCCAAGCCGAGGCGTGGCAGACGACGTCGCGCCCCTCCGGCCGCACGATCTGCGACCGCTGCCAGAAGGTGTCCGGCAGCGGCGCCAGGCCGAGCGAGGTGTAGAAGGCCTCGCCGGTCTTCACCATCTTCGTCGCGTCGTAGCCGGCGTCGACCAGCAGCTTGTCCAGGCTGTAGCCCGCGGTCTCGTCCTGCGGCGCCACCAGGTCGTAGATGTTGCCCCAGGACTGCGCCCACATGTTGCCCAGAAGGTCGGCGCGGATCGGCCCGGTCTTCGGCTGGACCGAATCGCCGTACTTCGCGTTCAGCCGGCCGCGGACATAGCAGTGCAGGTTCTCGTAGAACGGCTCGACCTGGCCCCACAGCCGGTCGGTCTCGGCCGCGAAATCATCGGCCGGCATGTCGTAGCCGGAGCGCCACAGCGCGCCGGTGTCGGCATAGCCCAGCGCCGTCGACCCTTCATTCGCCAGCGCCACCAGCCTGGCATAGTCCGGCTTCATCACCGGCGAGATCGTATGCCAGCCCTCCCACACCGCCTTGGTCTCGGCCGGGTCGCGCGAGGCGGCCAGGATGTCCTCGGCGTCGCTCAGCGTCAGGGTCTTGCCCTGCAGCTGGAACTCGCCGGTGGAGTAGGTGGAGTCCAGCTTGGTGCTCAGCGTCGCCAGCTCGCGCGCCGCACCCGGCCGGTCCGGCGCCGGCAGCACCAGGTTGCGCTTCAGGATGTCGAGCTTGCGCCGGGTCACCGGATCGAGCGTGACGCCGTCGAAGCGCGACGCCTGCTGGGCATAGGCGCTGGTCTTCTCGGTCCATTCGCCATTGGCCTTGGCCTCCAGCCACTGGGTGTCGTCGGTGATGAAGGTGGCGCGGACCCAGGACGCCTTGTTGAGGTATTCGCTGGTGGCGGCCAGGTCGGCCTCGGCCTTGTCGACGAAGGCGCGGGCTTCGTCAGGGGTCTGGGCCGGGGCGGCGATGCCCCACAGCAGGGCGGCCGCGGCGGTGCCGGCGGCCAGCAGGCGGGATCTCATCGGGACGGTCCCCCTATGCATTGAATTTTATGAGAAATCTCCGGCGTTCTCCCCATCGCCGGACCGATTGCCCCCAGGAAAGGCGGCCAGGACTCCCCTGTCAATCGCCGCGTCACCGGAACGGCCAGGCCGCCGACACGGTATTGGAGACAGAGCGGCGCAGCGTCTGGATGCCGGTCTCGACATGGCGCGACGGATGCACCCGGTTGGTCAGCAGGGTCCAGGCGTGGCCGCGCTCCAGGTCGAGCCACAGCGCCGTGCCGGTGAAGCCGGTGTGGCCGATCGTGTCGGGCGAGCACAGCGACCCGCCGAACCAGCCCTCGTGCCGCACCTGCCAGCCCAGCCCGTGCGGCTGGTCCTCGACGCGCAGCACTTCGCCGATGGTGGCCGGCCGCAGCACCTCGCCGGTCAGGAAGGACCCGGCGAAGTCCAGCACCGCGGCGGCGCTGCCGAACAGCCCGGCGTGCCCGGCCAGGCCGCCCAGCGCATAGGCGTTCTCATCATGCACCTCGCCGCGCATCACCCGGCCGCGCCAAGTGCAGCGCTCGGTGGCCACGGCGCGAGCCGGGCCGGGGCTGACGGCGAAGTCGCCTGGGGGCAGCAGGTCCCGCAAGGGCTTGTCCCGCAGCCGTTCGACCAGGATGCCCAGCAGCACGTAGTTGACGTCGGAATAGGTCTCGGGGCCCGCCGCCCAGTCCTTCTGCAGCACCAGCGCCTTCAGCGTCTCCGGGTCGCTGCCCCAGGTGTACAGCGGCTCCACCGCCGGCAGGCCGGAGCGGTGCGACAGCAGCTGCCGCACCGTGACCTGCCGCACCCAGTGCTCGGGCTGGTACTGGCGCAGGTCCGGCAGGTGCAGCGCCAGCGGGTCGGACAGGTCGATCCGCCCCTGCTCGACCAGCCGCAGCACCTCGGTGGTGGTCAGGATCACCTTGGTCAGGCTGGCCAGGTCGAACAGCGCATCCTCGGCCAGGGCCACGCGCTCCGGCACCAACGCGGCGTGGCCGCCGAAGCGGATCGCGCGGTCGCCGTCGCGGGTCACCAGCCCCAGCACGGCGCCGGGGATGCGGCCGGCATCGATCGCTTCATCGACCAGAGCGAAGGCGGCATCGGCCGCGGCGGCGAGGGTCATTCGACGGAGTCCAGGCAGAGGTCGTTCAACACTCTATTGTCATGCCCGGCGATGACAGAAAAGAGCCGGTCCATCACGCCGCGCGGGACAGGGGGCGGTGCAGCACGCCGCCGGTCATCGGCCGGGGCACGCCGGTGGTGGTCGGCAGGCTCAGCGGCAGCCCGTCCAGCGAGCGCACGGCGAGGAAGCCGAAGGCCTGGGCCTCCAGCGCGTCGCCGTCCCAGCCCACCGCCTCGACCGGATCGACCGGCACGCCCAGCGCCCGCCGCAGCCCATCCATCAGGGTCCCGTTGTGCCGGCCGCCGCCGGTCACCAGCCAGCGCCCGGGCGCCGCGGCGAAGTGCCGGCGCGACGCGGCGACCGAGGCGACGGTGAAGGCGGCCAGGGTGGCGGCGCCGTCGGCCAGCTTCAGCCCGTCCACCGCCGCCAGCGGGAAGTCGTTGCGGTCGAGCGATTTCGGCGGCGGCGCGTCGAAATAGGGGTTGGCCAGCAGCGCCGCCAGCCGGTCCTGCGCCACCGTGCCGGACGCGGCGATGCGGCCGTCCTCGTCGTAGCGGGCGCCGGTGTGGCGCTGCACCCAATCGTCGATCATGGCGCTGGCCGGGCCGGTGTCGAAGGCGGTGATGGCGCCGTCCTTCGTCCCATTGGCCTCGATCACCGTGACATTGCCGACGCCGCCGAGATTCAGCACCGCCAGCGGCCGCGGCAGGTCCTTGGCCAAAGCGGCGTGGTACAGCGGAGCGAAGGGCGCGCCCTGGCCGCCGGCGGCGACATCGGCGGAGCGGAAATCGTTGACGCAGGGGATGCCCAGCGCCGCGGCCAGCCGGGCGCCGTCGCCGAGCTGCCGGGTGAAGCGCCGCTCCGGCCGGTGCAGGATGGTCTGGCCGTGCATGCCGACCACGTCGACCGCTTGCGGCGCCAGCCCGGCCTCGTCCAGCAGGCGGCGCACGGCGGCGGCGTTCAGGTCGGTGACCGCGGTGGACAGCTCGTCCAGCGCCTCGTGCTCGGCCCGCGCCGGGTCGCGCGCCACCGCCAGCAGGGCGTTGCGCACCGCGTCGGTGTAGGGCGTGGTCGAGGCGCCGCCGCGGGCGAAGACGGTCTCGCCGTCGGTCTCGATCACCGCGACGTCGACCCCGTCCATCGAGGTGCCGCTCATCAGGCCGATCGCGGTGCGCCGTGCTCCGGGCATGCCGTCCCTCCTCGCTCGATTCGTCCGCGACGATAGCGCCGAAGCGGGCCGGATGAGACCTCCTATTCGCGCCGGAACGTGAAGGCCTGGTTCTCGATGGTCAGGCGGAGCAAGGGTTTGGTTCCGTCCATGTCGATCTGGAACTGGACGAAGCCGGCCGGGCTGGGGTCGCTGTTCTCGACGATGGCGGCGAACCGGCCCACCGGCTTCTGCCGGATCGTGAAGACGCTGCCGTCCCACGGCTCGAGCTGCAGCACGGCGCCGCCATCCTGCAGCTCCAGCACCGCGCCGTCGCCGTCCTGGCGCAGCACGGCCTTGCCGAAGCTCGGCTCGACATAATTTCCGGCCAGCGGCGCCAGCGGCAGGGCGGGCTGCGGGTTCTCCGGTTTCATGAACAGCTTGGCCGACGCGGCGAACCGGGTCTTCGCCACGTCGAGCGCGGCTGCGACATGGTCGACTCGCGGATTGTCCAGCAGCCGGTCCAGCACCCAGGCGCCCACGGCATCGGGGAACCCGACATTCGCCTCATTGGTCAGGATCACGACGCCGACATCCTTCTCCGGCGCGAAGCCGACATAGGCGCCGAAGCTGGGGGTTCCGCCATTGTGCCAGATGATGCGGCCGTTCGGGGTCGAGAGGCCGACCCAGCCCATCGCGTAGAAGGCCTTGTCGTTGATCCCCACCCGCGCAATGCGGGTGACCGCCATGCTCTCCGGCGAGACGATCTTCTGCCCGTCGAAGCTGCCGTCGCGCAGCTGCAGGCGCAGCCAGCGCGCCATGTCCTCGATGGTCGAGTTCATCTCGCCGGCGGCGCCGAAGGCATAGGGGAACAGCGGCGTGAACGGCACCTCGACCGTGCCGTCGGGGGCCCAGCGATGGCCCTGGGCATGGTCCGGCGCGGCCTCGATCGCCTCGGCGGTCGTCGATGTCTCGGCCATGCCGAGCGGCTCCAGCAGGTCCTGGCGCAGCACCGCGCTCCAGTCCGCCGCATTCTCGCCGCGCGCCACGATGCGGCCGGCCAGCAGATGCGTGATGTTGGTGTAGGCGAAGGTGGAGCGGAAGCTCGACGCCGGCTCGACATTGCGCAGCGACCGGATCAGCGACGCTTCGTCCTGCCCCAGGATCCCGAGCCAGTCATTGGCGTAGGGCGGCAGGCCCGAGCGCTGCGCCATCAGGTCGAAGACCCGGAATTCGCGCGTCACCCAGGCGTCCTTCAGCTGGAACTCCGGGTCGAGGTCGACGATGCGGTCGTCCCAGTGCAGCTTGCCGCGATCCACGGCGATCGCCAGGGTGGCGGCAAGGAAGGCCTTGGTGGTCGATCCGATCTGGAACACGGTGCGGGTCCCGACCGTCCCGCCTTTCGCCTTGCTGCGCACGCCGAAGCCGCGGGCGTAGACCAGGCTGTCGCCGCTGACGATGCCGATGGCGAGGCCCGGCGTGTCGAACGCCTTCATCCCGGCCGCCACATAGGCCTCGAGCTCGGGCTCCAGAGCGTGGATCCGTGCGTCCATCGGCGTCCCGGAAGCGGGATCTGCAGCCTGCGCCGCCGGTCCGGCGACGGCCAGCGCGAAGATGGCGAGCGTCGCGGCCACGATACCCCGCTGAAGCCTCTCGGCTGGTGTTGCGCAAGCGACCGATGGCGCGGTGCCGCTCCGAGTCCGCCGACTGATCATGAATCCCCCTCAAAATCGCGCATCGAAATTTCTGATATGAAGAACTCTAGTATCACAAAGAAGACTTCGATGACCAAAGCGGAACGAAGCACCAGCATACGTCGATCGATTGACCTCGCCCGGCGAACGCGCCTTACTGGCGCCAAATCAACAGGGGGAGGCTGGAGATGGGACGGATGATTCGGGTGTCGCTGGCGGCAGCGGCGGCAGTCCTCGTTGGGCCGATGGCCTGGGCGCAGACGCTGGAGGTCGCGACCGACCAGTCGCCGGTCGGGCTGGACCCGCATGTCGCCACCTCCTTCGCCACGGTGCTGGTCAACGGCTCGGTCTATGAAGGCCTGACCTCGGTCGACAAGGACCTGAAGGTGGTGCCGGAGCTGGCCGAATCCTGGACCATCTCGCCCGACGGGCTGACCTATGTCTTCACCCTGCGATCGGGCGCCAAGTTCCATGACGGGTCGCCGGTGACGCCGGCCGACATCGCCGCCAGCTTCGCCCGGGTGCGCGACCCCAAGACCGGCTCGCCCTATGCCAGCCGCATCGACATGGTGAAGGAGGTGACGCCGACCGGCGACCGGCAGGTGACGGTGACGCTGACAACGCCCTCCGCCCCCTTCCTCGCCAACCTGCCGCAGATCTCGATCGTGCCGGCCGCGGCGGCGACCGGCGGCATCGACCTGCAGCGCAAGACCGACGGCACCGGCCCGTTCACGCTGAAGGAATGGGTGCCCGACACCTACCTGCTGCTGGCGAAGACCGACGGCTATTGGCAGCAGGGCCTGCCGAAGCTCGACGCGGTCAAGATCAACATCGTGCCCGAGGCCTCGACCCGGCAGGTCGGCCTGTCCGGCGGCACCTACCAGCTGCTGCCGAATGTCGACCCGGCCACGGCGGCGACGCTGCAGGGCACGCCCGGCGTCACCCTGCTGGAGACGACCGACCTGTCCTACACCCTGGTCGGCATGAACGTCTCCAAGCCGCCCTTCGACAACCCGAAGGTGCGCGAGGCGCTGAACACCGCGATCGACCGGTCGCAGATCGTCGAGGCCGCCTATTTCGGCAAGGGCCAGCCGGGCGGGCCGCTGTCGCCCGGCCTGAAGGACTGGGCGCTGCCGGTCTCGGACTTTCCCTGCTACGCCGCCGATCCGGAGAAGGCGAAGGCGCTGCTGGCCGAGGCCGGCGTGGCCCTGCCGCTGAAGGCGGAGCTGAAGGTGCTGGGCTCGAACCAGCTGGTGGTCGATGTGTCCCAGGTGGTGCAGGCCCAGCTCAACGCCGCCGGCTTCGAGGTGGCGCTGAACGTGCAGGAGCAGGGCACCTTCATCCAGGACTGGCGCAACTCCAACTTCCAGCTCTTCGCCTCGATCAACGGCGGCAATGTCGACCCCGACGGCTACCTGTACCGGACCTTCCGCACCGGCGGGTCGACCAATGTGTTCAAATATTCGGACGCCGAGGTCGACAAGCTGCTGGACGAAGGGCGGGTGACGCTGGACCCGGCCAAGCGCAAGGCGATCTACGCCGACCTGCAGAAGCGCCTGGCCTGCGACGGCCCGATCGCCCATCTCGCCTTCGGCCAGCTGTTCACCGCGGTGCGCGATGGCGTGACCGGCTACGAGATCGTCGGCAACCGCTCCACCCGCTCGCTGCGGCAGACGGCGCTGCAAAAGTGATGGCGCGATGGCCCGTTTCCTGACCGGGCGGTTGCTCGACCTGCTGGTGGTGCTGTTCGGGGTCTCGGTCGTCGCTTTCCTGATGATCCGGCTGATCCCGGGCGACGCGGTGCAGATCATGCTCGGCGCCAACAGCGAGGTGACGCCCGACCGGATCGAGGCGCTGCGCCAGCGCCTCGGCCTCGACCAGCCGCTGGTGACCCAGTACCTGGCCTGGCTCGGCGGCCTGCTGACCGGCGATCTCGGCACCAGCCTGTGGACCGGCCGGCCGGTGCTGGAGGAGATCGCGGCCCGGATCGGCGTCACCATCGAGGTCACGCTGCTGGCGCTGATCGTCTCGGTGGCGCTGGCGGTGCCGGCCGGCTGCCTGATGGCCTATTTCCGCAACTCCGCCCGCGACTATCTGGTGCGGGTGATCACCATCGCCGGCGTCACCGTACCCTCCTTCTGGCTCGGGGCGCTGCTGATCTACCTGTTCCACGGCGTGTTCCCGTCCTTCCCGGCGATCGGCTTCGTGCCGCTGGCCGACGACCCGGTCGGCAACCTGCAGCGCATGCTGCTGCCGACCGTCGCGCTGGCCGTGCCGGTGCTGGCGTCGCTGTCGCGCATCGTCCGCTCGGCCATGCTCGACGCGCTGGGGCAGGACTACATCCGCACCGCCCGGGCCAAGGGCGTCAGCGAGCGGGCGGTGGTGTTCGACCACGCCTTCCGCAACGCCATGATCCCCTTCGTCACCGCGCTCGGCATCTCCGCCGGCTACCTGTTCGGCGGCGCCATCGTGGTCGAGCAGGTCTTCGCCCTGCCGGGCCTGGGCCGGCTGATGCTGGGCGCGATCGCGGAGCGCAACTACCCGCTGATCCAGGCGGCGATCCTGCTGGTCACCGCCGGATTCGTGGTCGTGAACTTCGTCACCGACATGCTCTACGCCGCCCTCGACCCGCGGATCGGCCTGCGATGACGGCGCCCCCGTCCAACATATTGGGGCCCGAGACCCTGGCGCCGCCGTCGCGCCGCCGCATCGCCGCGCCGCGGCACCCGCTGGTCTGGATCGGCGGGGCGCTGGTGCTGCTGCAGGTCGGGGCGGCGCTGCTGGCGCCCTGGATCGCGCCGGACGACCCGCTGGCCCAGCATGTGATCCGGCGCATGAAGGCGCCCGGCGCCGCGGCCTGGCTCGGCACCGACCAGTTCGGCCGGGACGTGCTGTCGCGCATCCTCTACGGCTACCGCGCCTCGCTCGCCGCCTCGGCCAGCGCGGTGCTGCTGGCGCTGCTGGTCGGCGGCACCCTGGGCGTGGCCGCGGCGCTGCGCGGCGGCTGGCTCGACCGCGCCGGCATGCGGCTGATGGACATCCTGTTCGCCTTCCCGATCATCCTGCTGGCGATCGGCATCGTCGCCGTGCTGGGGCCGGGGGCGACCACCACGGCGCTGGCCATCGGCATCGTCTACATCCCGGTCTTCGCCCGGCTGCTGCGCGGCCCGGCCCTGGTGGTGGCCAGCAGCCAGTACGTGCTCGGCGCCCGCGCCATCGGGGCGGGGGAGGGGCGGGTGCTGTGGCGCCATGTGCTGCCCAACCTCGCCAGCGTCATCCTGGTGCAGGCCAGCCTGGCCCTCTCCACCGCGATCCTGGTCGAGGCCTCACTGTCCTTCCTCGGCCTCGGCACCCAGCCGCCGGTGCCCTCGCTCGGCCGCATGCTGGCCGAGGCGCGAAGCTACCTGCTGCTGTCGCCCTGGGATTCGATCTTCTCCGGCCTTGCCATCCTGTTGGCGTCTTTCGGCTTCAACCTGCTCGGCGACGGGTTGCGCGATGCGCTCGATCCCAGGCTGCGGGGCAGTGGATGATGGGTGACATTGGGACGATGGCGGCGGTGACGGTCCGGCCGCCGGCGCCGGCGGATGTATCGGCTGTGGCGGAGGTCGCCTGGCGCAGCACCCGTGCCGCCTTCGAGCACATCCTCCCGGCCGCGATCCTGGACCGCAAACGGCCGGAGGATTTCGCCAACCGCTTCGCCGCCCGGCTGCCCGATTTGCGCATCGTGGTCGACGATCAGGGCACGCCGCTCGGCTTCTCGCTGATGACCGGGTCGCATCTCGACATGCTGTTCGTCGACCCGGCGGCGCAGGGCCGGTCGGCCGGTACCGCGCTCCTGGCCGACGCCGTGGCGCGCGGCTGCCGGACGCTGGAGAGCTTCGCCCACAACCGGCTCGCCCGCCGCTTCTACGAGGCCCGCGGCTTCCGCCTCTGCCGCACCTATCGCCGGCTCTACGAGGGGATCGAGATGCCCTTCGTGCTCTACGCCCTGGCCGAGGATCGCGGCTGACCCGGCGGGTGGCCCGCGGCTGCCTCCAATGCTGATGGAATTTTGATCGCGGGCGCGGGCAGCCTCGTCGCCATGTCCGATCCATCGATAAGTTGCCGAATGAAGCCGGAAGACGAGGGGTATGACGTCCGCAGCGTTGCGGCGGCCGGCCGTGGCGTGTTCGCCACCCGGCGGTTCGTCCGGGACGAGGTGGTCTGCCGCAACCCGGTGCTGCTGCTGGACCAGGAGGACTGGCGGCGCTGCCAGGACACGATCCTCGACGACTACGTCTACCGCTGGCCGGAGGAGGGCCGGCCGCGGGCCGTCAGCCTCGGCGTCGGCAGCCTGTTCAACGCCAGCGACGCGCCGAATGTCGATGTCGAGATCGACGTCGCCGCCAAGATCCTGACCTTCCGGGCGATCCGGCCGATCGAGCCGGGCCAGGAGCTGGTGCTGGACTATGGCTGGGGCGCCGGCGCAGCGGACCGCATCCGGGGCGGCAAGAGCCGGACCCTGCACGCCGTCGGCGGCTGATCGGGGGATCAGGCCGGCGGCCCGAGGCGCCCCCCAGCCCCTGCTGCGGGGCTGGGGCGCCCTTGCCGCAGGCTGCTTGCCCCGAAACGCATTGCCCGATCGCCGTTTTGCCGATAAGTCTTGGGTCCGCTGCTCCCAAAGCGGCCCCGTGGTGATTTGAGCCGACCGGCTTGCGGCCACGTTAAACTCCGCTAAAAGGTCGGTTGCGCGCAGGTCCCGCACGCACCGCCTCCCGGTCGGATCGAGGAGTCGGTGAGATGGATCGTTACGAAGCCCCGAGCGAAGACGAATTCGGCCCCGAGACGGTGCTGATCCGCGGCGGCACGCGACGAACGCCCTATGGCGAGACCTCCGAGGCGATCTTCCTGACCTCGGGCTTCGTCTATGACAGCGCGGCGGCGGCCGAGGCGCGCTTCACCGGCGACCAGCCGGGCTTCGTCTATTCCCGCTACGGCAACCCGACGCTGGAGGTGCTGGAGACGCGCCTGGCCCTGCTGGAAGGGGCGGAGGGCTGTCACGTCACCGCCAGCGGCATGTCGGGGGTGTTCACCGCCCTGTTCTGCCATCTCCGCGGCGGCGACCATGTCGTGGCCAGCCGGGCGCTGTTCGGCTCCTGCTTCTTCATCCTCAACGTCATCCTGCCGCGCTACGGCATCATCACCACCTTCGTCGACGGCGGCGACCTCGCGGCCTGGGAGGCGGCGATGCGCCCGAACACCCGGGCGGTGTTCCTGGAGACGCCGGCCAACCCGACGCTGGACCTGGTCGACGTCGCCGCGGTGGCGAAGATCGCCCATGCCGCCGGCGCCAAGGTGTTCATCGACAATGTCTTCGCCACGCCGCTCGGCCAGAAGCCGCTCGAACTCGGCGCCGATGTGGTGATCTATTCCGCCACCAAGCATATCGACGGCCAGGGCCGGGTGCTGGGCGGTGCCGTGCTGGCGGACCGGAAGTTCCTGAACGACGACTTCCTGCCCTATTACCGGCACACCGGCCCGGCCCTGTCGCCGTTCAACGCCTGGGTGCTGGTGAAGGGGCTGGAGACGCTCGGCCTCAGGGTCGAGCGGCAGGTCGCCAGCGCCCACCGCCTGGCGCAGCTGGTCGAGGCGCATCCGGCCGCCAGCTCGGTGCGCTACCCCTGGCTGGAAAGCCATCCGCACCACGCGCTGGCGAAGCGGCAGATGAAGAATGGCGGCACGCTGGTCGCCTTCGACCTCGGCAGCAAGGCGGCGGCCTTCGCCTTCCTCGACGCGCTGCGGCTGGTCGACATCTCGAACAATCTCGGCGACACCAAGTCGCTCGCCACCCACCCGACCACCACCACCCACCGGGCGATGGAGGCGGCCGACCGCGCCGCCATGGGCATCACCGAGGGGCTGGTGCGGATCTCGATCGGGCTCGAGGGGATCGAGGATCTCGAGCGCGACCTGTCCCGCGCCCTCGACGCGGCGAAGCGCGTCGGCTGATGATACGGCCCCGGGGGGTGAGGCACGGCGCCGCGCCCCCTGATCCGGGCGACCGGATTCCGGCTCTGCCACGTTGGGACGGACGAAGGGGGATCTGATCCCTGGAGTTCGCATGATGAGATGGAAGCTTGCCCTCGCCGCCATGGCCGGGCTGGCGATGACGGCCCTGGCGGCGCCGGCGGCCAACGCCGCGCCGGGCTACACCACCGCCGCGGTCCGG
Source organism: Inquilinus sp. CA228 (assembly GCF_052078665.1). Taxonomy (NCBI): domain Bacteria; kingdom Pseudomonadati; phylum Pseudomonadota; class Alphaproteobacteria; order Rhodospirillales; family Rhodospirillaceae; genus Inquilinus; species Inquilinus sp. CA228. The sequence goes on from NZ_JBQJIK010000020.1 coordinate 22,531, forward strand.
CTGCGCGCCGGCCCGGGCGCCGATTATCCGACGGTGGCGCGGCTGCGGCCGGGCGTGCCGGTGCAGATCTTCGGCTGCCTCGACGGCTGGGCCTGGTGCGACATCGGCGTCGGTCCCGACCGCGGCTGGACCGACGGCCGCTTCTTGGCGGCCGATGTCCAGCATCGCCGCCGGGTCATCGTCGAGGCCGCGCCGGTGATCGGCGTGCCGGTGATCAGATTCGACGCCGGCCCCTACTGGGACAACTACTATCGCGGCCGGCCCTGGTATCACGACCGCGGCCGCTGGGCGCATTAAGCCAGGCCAGATCGGAATCCCGATCGGACGGTGAGTTGTTGCCTCTCCCGCCAGGCGGGAGAGGCAATCGGTGTGATTCAGCCCGAAATGATCATGCTTCAACGCTGAAAGCGAAGGGCGGCTCTTCACGGAGCCGCCCTGTTTCATTCGGCCGGCGTGCCCGGCGCCTCGGCCCGCGGCTTCGGCGCGATCGAGCCGCCCAGCAGCTTCTCATGCACCCATTCGCGGACATGCTGCAGGGTGACGTAGAGCATCGGGATCAGGAAGATGCCGAGCGCCGAGGCGGCGATCATGCCGCCGAACACCGAGGTGCCGACGCCGCGCCGGCTGGCCGCGGCCGCGCCCGCCGCCGTCACCAGCGGCACCAGGCCGAGGATGAAGGCGAAGCTGGTCATCATCACCGGCCGGAAGCGCAGCCGGGCGCCCTCGATCGCGGCCTCGGCGATCGACGACCCCCCCTCGCGCTTGGCCTTGGCGAACTCGACGATCAGGATGCCGTTCTTGCTGGCCAGGGCGATCAGCACGATGATGCCGATCTGGGCGTAGACGTCGTTCGACAGTCCGGCGATCCACAGCGCCGCCAGGCCGCCGACGATGCCGACGATGACCGACAGCAGCACGCCGATCGGGATCGACCAGCTCTCGTACAGCGCCACCAGGAACAGATAGGCGAACAGCACGGCGAGGCCGAGGATGAAGCCGGTCTGGCCGGCCGCCTCCAGCTCCTGCAGCGCGGTGCCGGTCCATTCGAAGCCGTAGCCGGACGGCAGGGTGGCGGCCGAGACCCGGGTCATCGCCGCCAGCGAGTCGCCCGAGCTGAAGCCCGGCGCGGCGCTGCCCAGGATGTTCACCGCCCGGTAGTTGTTGTAGCGGGTGATGAACAGCGGCCCCAGCTGCTGCTCGGCCTCGACCAGCGACCGCATCGGCACCATCTGGCCGGTCGAGGAGCGGACATAGATCCGGTAGATGTCGTCGACGGTGCGGCGGTCGTTGGCCTCGCCCTGGGCGATCACCTGCCAGGTGCGGCCGAACAGGTTGAAGTCGTTGATGTAGTAGCCGCCCAGCGTCGCCTGCAGCGCGTTGAAGATGGCGCTGACGGCGACGCCGAGATTCTGCGCCTTCTCGCGGTCCAGGTTCAGGAAGATCTGCGGCGTGTTGGCGTTGTAGGAGGTGAACACCTGGGTCAGGCCCGGCGTCTGGTTGGCGGCCACCACCAGCCCCTGCGCCACCGCCGCCAGCTCGTTCGGGCTTTTGCCTTCGAGATCCTCGAGCTGGTACTGGAAGCCGCCGGCGGTGCCGAGGCCGATGATCGGCGGCAGGTTCAAGGGGATGATCAGCGCGTCGCGCACGCCTGCGGTGCGGATCGCCACCTGGCGGATCACGTTGAACACCGTGATCCCTTCCTTGACCCGCTCGTCGAACGGCTTCAGCGCCACCACCAGGAAGGCGGCGTTCGGCTCGGCCAGGCCGTCGATGAAGCTGCGGCCGACCACGCCGGTGATGTCGGCGACGCCGGGGATGTCGCGCACCAGCGCCTCGACCTGCTCGGTCACCTGGGTGGTGCGGCTGACGGCGGCGGCAGGCGGCAACTTCATCTCGACGAAGAACAGCCCCTGGTCCTCTTCCGGCAGGAAGCCGGTCGGGGTGGCGGAATTGATCACCCAGGCCAGGCCGCCGAAGGCCGCGACCAGCACGATCGACAGCACCGCCAGCCGCACCAGCCGGGTGACGATCCAGGCATAGCCGTCGCGCACCTTGTCGATGCCGCCGGACACCCGGCCCATGATCCTGCCGTACAGTCCGGGCTGGTGGCCGGGCTGGTGCGGCTTCAGGAACACGCCGCACAGCGCCGGGCTCAGCGTCAGCGCGTTCAGCGCCGAGATCAGCATCGCCACCGACACGGTGACGGCGAATTGCGAGTACAGCTCGCCGGTGATGCCGGGGATGAAGCCGACCGGCACGAACACCGACAGCAGCACCAGGGTGATGGCGATAATCGGCGCGGTGATCTCGCGCATCGCCAGCTTGGTCGCCTCCTTGGCCGGCAGCCCGGTCTCGGCCATCACCCGCTCGACATTCTCGACCACGACGATGGCGTCGTCGACGACGATGCCGATCGCCAGGATCATGGCGAACATCGAGATGGTGTTGGCGGAGAAGCCGAACACCAGCAGCACGGCGAAGGTGCCGACCAGCGACACCGGCACGGCGATGATCGGGATCAGCGTCGCCCGCAGATTGCCGAGGAACACGAACACCACGATCGCGACCAGCACGAAGGCTTCCAGCAGGGTCTTGATCACCTCGCTGATCGTCTCGCTGACGAAGACGGTGGTGTCGTAGGTGATCTTGTAGTCGACGCCGGCGGGGAAGCGCTCCTTCAGCTTCTCCATCTCCACCCGCACGCCTTCGGCGGCGGCCACGGCGTTCGAGCCGGGCGACTGGAAGATGCCGATCACCGCGGCCGGGGTGCCGTTCAGCCGGCCGGTGGTGTCGTAGGACTGGGCGTTCAGCTCCAGCCGGGCCACGTCCTTCAGCCGCACCACCGACCCGTCCGGGTTGGCGCGCAGGATGATGTTCTCGAACTGCTTGACGTCGGTCAGCCGGCCCAGCGTCTGCAGCGTCACCTGGATCTGCTGGTCGTCCGGCATCGGCTGGGCGCCCAGGCGGCCGACCGCGGCCTGGACGTTCTGGCTCTGCACCGCCGTGATGATGTCGTTCGGGGACAGGCCGAAATTGGTCAGCGAGTCGGTGTTGTACCAGATCCGCATCGCATAATTCTGGGTGCCGAACAGCGACGCCTGGCCGACGCCGGTCACGCGGCCCAGCGAGTCGAGCACGTTGATGATCGCGTAGTTGTTCAGGAACAGCCCGTCCTGGCTGTTGTCCGGCGAGTACAGGGTGACCAGCTGCAGGATCGCCGAGGACTGCTTCTTCACCGTCAGGCCCTGGGCCGTCACCTCGCTCGGCAGCTGCGGCTCGGCCAAAGCGACGCGGTTCTGGACGTTGACGGTGTTGATGTCCGGGTCGGTGCCGACCGCGAAGCTGATGTTCAGCGAATAGGAGCCGTCGCTGCCGCTGGTCGACGACATGTACAGCATGTTGTCGACGCCGTTGACCTGGGCCTCGATCGGCTGGGCCACGGTGGACTCGACCACGGCCGCGCTCGCCCCCGGATAGGCGCCGCTGACCGAGACCTGCGGCGGCACGATGTCGGGGAACTGGGCGATCGGGATGCTGCGGATCGCGATCAGCCCGGCCAGGGTGATGACGATGGCGATGACGATCGCGAAGCGCGGGCGATCGACGAAGATCGAGGACAGCATCGGGTCAGTTCCCCGCCGGCTTGGCCGGCGCCGGCGCCGCCTCGGCTGCCGCCGGCGCGGGGTTGACCTCCTGGCCCGGGCGCACCTTCTGCACGCCGTCGACGATGACGACGTCGCCGTCGTTCAGCCCCTGCTGCACCACCACGTCGGCGCCCTGGTTGGCGCCGGTGGTGATGTGCTTGGCCGCCGCCTTGTTGCCTTCGCCGACCACCAGCACGAAGTTGCCGGTCTGGTCGGTCAGGATCGCGCGCTGCGGGATCACCAGCGCCTCGACCGGGTCCTTCCGCTCCGCCGTCACCCGGGCGTATTGCCCGTCGGTCAGGATCCGCTTCGGGTTGGCGAACACCGCCCGCACCATCAGCGTGTCGGTGTTCTGGTCGACCTTGACGTCGGTGAAGTCGATCTTGCCGGTCTCCGGGTAGTCCGACCCGTTGGCCAGCGTCAGCTTCACCACCACGTCCTGCGGCTCGACCCTGCCGGTGCCGGTCTGCTGCTGCACGTCCTGGATGAAGCGGTCGCTGACCGGGAAGATGACGTAGATCGGGTCCTGGCTGACGATGGTGGCCAGCGTGCCGGTGCTCGGCCCCACCAGCGCGCCGACGCTGAAGGTGGAGATGCCGACGCGGCCGTCGAAGGGCGCGGCGATCTGGGTGTAGCCGAGATTGATCTGCGCCTGCTCCAGTGCCGCCTGGTTCTGCTGCACCGCCGCCACCGCCGACTTCTCCGCCGCGATGCGGTCGTCCAGCGTGGACTGCGCGACGTTCTGGTTCTTGATCAGCTCGCGGGCGCGGTCGGTCTGCAGCTTGTCGTTGTCGGCGGTGGCCTGGGCGCTGGCCAGGTTGGCCTGGGCCTGGTCGACCGATGCCTGGTAGGTGTCCTTCTCCAGCACGAACAGCAGCTCGCCGGCCTTCACCTCCTGGCCTTCGGTGTAGTTGCGCTGCTGCAGGAAGCCCTCGACCCGGGCCACCAGGTCGACCTTGTTCACCGCCTGGACCCGGCCGACGAAGGTGACGCCCGCGGCCACCGGCCGCTTGGCGGCGGTGACGACGCCGACGGCCGGCGGCGGCATCTGCGGCGCCTGGCCCTGATTCTCGGAGGATTCGTTGCAGCCGGCGAGGAGAAGAAGGCCCAAGGCGATGGCGGGGGCGCGATGCCGGCGCGCGATCAAGGGTCCCGACATGATTGGCCCGTCTCCTTCGGCTTTGATCAGACTATGTTTATATGCTCTTTCGCGCGACACGCACCGAATCGCGTGAACGGTATCATTGTTTTGTTGTCGGGAAAGCATCTTGCAGATATTCCGCGGGCGGAACAGCGGGGCCAACCGCGGGTTGAACAGGCCATGAGGCAGGGAGGATTTTTGATGAAGTTTCGGCCGACTCTCATCGCGCTTGCCGTGACGGCGATCGCGACGGCGGCTCAGGCCCAGAGTTCGCTGCTGAATGACGACCCGCTGACGTCGATCAACCGGGCGCCGTCGACCCCCACCCCGGCCCAGCCGCTGGTCAAGCCGGGCCTGCCGTCGCGGCCGGAACAGCCGGCGCCGGTTGCGTTCCCGGCGGCCCCCACGGCACCTTCCGGCCAGGATTCGGGACGCACCGTCCGGCTCGAGCAGGAGCAGGCGCATCCGAGCGGCGTGGCGATGATGCTGACCGGCATCACCTATCGGGCCGACAGCGTCATCGTCTCCGCCAGCATCCTCAACCTGACCGACCGGGCCGTCTCGCTCAACCGCGGCGGCAGCCTGGTGCTGGTGGACGACCGGGGCCGCGCCCATCCCTTCGTGCCGCCGGCCGACAATCCGGAGGTGCAGGTCGCGCCGCGCTCGCGGGTGAACGCCAGCTTCGTCTTCGCCGGGCCGCTCAGCGGCGACACCCGGTCGGTGCAGCTCTCGACCAACGGCCCGTCGGGCAGCCGCAGCGACCGGCTGACCTCGGCGCCGGCGTTCCAGTTCCGCGTGCCGGTGTCCTGATCAGATGAACAGCAGCTGGCCGTCGCGCGGCGATTCGGCCAGCAAGGTGACGACGCCGGAGATCTCGGCCGGCACTGCCAGCTCGGCGGCGGCGAGGCCGAGCGCGCGCAGCCCCATCTCGCAGGCGATGACGCGCACGCCCAGGGCCTGGCAGGCCTCCAGCAGCTCGGCGAAGGTCGCCACCCGGCGGGCGGCGAACTCCGCCTCCTGCGCCTCGGCGCCGCCGTCCAGCCGGCGCCAGCCCTCGGGCAGCAGCGCCCGCAGCGCCGGACCGGTGAAGAACAGCGTCGCCCGGCGGTTGGTGGCGGCGGCGGCGCTGGCCAGGACCAGGGCGTAATGTACCCGGTCGAAGCGGCCGTCGAACACCACGATCGACAGCGCGCCGATCCCGGCCGGCCCATCAGCCATGGTGATGCGACAGGTCGGTCATCGAAGGGCTGTCGCCGCACAGCGGGCAGTCCGGGTCGCGCGGCAGGGCGATCTCGCGCAGCCGCGCCTCCAGCGCATCGTACAGCAGCAGCCGCCCGGACAGGCCTTCGCCGATGCCCAGGATCTCCTTGATCGTCTCGATCGCCTGCATCGACCCCAGCACGCCCGGCAGGGCGCCGAACACGCCGGCCTCGGAGCAGCTCGGCACCGTGCCCGGGTCGGGCGGCGCCGGGAACAGGCAGCGATAGCAGGGGTGCGGGTCGCCGAGATGCGCCTTGAAGGTCGACAGCTGCGCCTCGAAGCGCAGCATCGCGGCCGACACCAGCGGCCGCCCGGCCAGATAGCAGGCGTCGTTCAGCAGGTAGCGGGTGGCGAAGTTGTCGCTGCCGTCGACCACGATGTCGAAGGCGGCGACGCGTTCCAGCGCCGAGGCCGCGGTCAGCCGCTCGGCGAAGCGCTCGACCGTGACCTCCGGGTTCAGCGCCTGCAGCCGGGCGATGGCGCTGTCGACCTTGAGCTGGCCCAGCGTGGTGGTGTCGTGCACCACCTGGCGCTGCAGGTTCGACAGCTCGACCAGGTCGTCGTCATACAGGCCGATGATGCCGATGCCGGCGGCGGCGAGATACAGCAGCAGGGGCGAGCCGAGGCCGCCGGCGCCGATCACCAGCACCCGGGCGGCCAGCAGCTTCTGCTGACCCTTGCCGCCGACCTCGGGCAGCAGGATGTGGCGCGCATAGCGCTTGATCTGGGCGTCGGTGAAGCTCATGGCCGGAGCATAGCCCCGCGCCCTCGGCATGAACAGCAGGGGCTAGCATGGCCAGCCGCTTCGCTGCGCTGCGGCGTGTCGCCCGGCTGGGGCCTTATGGCACGTCATCCGGCCGTGAAACCGATCGCTGTTCTGTGGCATATTCTTTCCGAGCCAAGAAATAAGGCAACCGCTGCCAGGCCGGTTGCCGACGGAGAATTGTCATGGATCTCGATCCGGTCCTCCTGTCGCGGTTCCAGTTCGGCTTCGTCATGTCGTTCCACTTCCTGTTCCCGGCCTTCACCATCGGGGTGGCCAGCTGGCTGGCGGTGCTCGAGGCGCTGTGGCTGAAGACCGGGCGGGCCGAATTCCGCACCCTGTACAAGTTCTGGATCAAGATCTTCGCCGTCTCCTTCGGTGTCGGCGTGGTCACCGGCATCGTCATGACCTACCAGTTCGGCACCAACTGGAGCGAGCTGTCGCGGATCGGCGGCAGCATCCTCGGGCCGCTCCTGGGCTACGAGGTGGTGATGGCCTTCTTCCTCGAGGCCGGCTTCCTCGGCATCATGCTGTTCGGCTGGGACAAGGTGCCGCGCGCCGTCCACCTCGCCGCCACCTGCGCCGTCGCGGTCGGCACCGCGATCTCCGCCTTCTGGATCCTGTCGGCCAATTCCTTCCTGCACACCCCGGCCGGCTACGAGGTGGTGAACGGCATTCTGGAGCCGACCGACTGGCTGGCCATCGTGTTCAACCCGTCCTTCCCGATCCGCTTCCTGCACACCGTCACCGCCGCCTACCTGACCACCGCCTTCGTCATCATCGGCGTGTCGGCCTGGTATCTGCTGCGCGGCCGCGTCGTGCTCGAATCGCGCCAGGCCTTCTCGATGGGGCTGTGGCTGATCGCGGTGCTGACGCCGCTGCAGATCGTCCTCGGCGACCAGTCGGGGCTGGAGGTCCGGGCGCACCAGCCGGCCAAGCTGGCGGCGATCGAGGCGCATTGGCAGACCGGCGGCGACGTGCCGCTGATCCTGTTCGCCTGGCCCGACCAGGCCGGCGAGAAGAACGACTTCGTGCTCGAGATCCCGCATATCGGCTCGCTGATCCTGACCCACAGCTGGGGCGGGTCGGTGCAGGGGCTGAAGGATTTCCCGGCCGACCAGCGGCCGCCGGTCGCCATCGTGTTCTGGACCTTCCGGATCATGGTCGGCCTCGGCTTCCTGATGCTCGGCGCCGGGCTGCTGGGCCTGGCGCTGCGCGCCGCCGGCCGGCTGTACGACAGCCGCTGGTTCCAGCGCATCATGGTGGCGATGATCCCGTCCGGCTTCGTCGCCGTGATCGCCGGCTGGTACACCACCGAGATCGGGCGCCAGCCCTGGGTGGTGCAGGGCATCCTGCGCACCGCCGACGCCCATTCGCCGGTCGGCGGCGGCAGCGTGCTGCTGTCGGTCGTCCTGTTCGTGCTGATCTACGCCATGCTGCTCGGCTCCGCCGTCTACTACATCGTCAAGCTGATCCGGATCGGGCCGGAGGCGCCGGAGGCGGACCGCGAGGAGACCCGCAAGACCCCGGCGCGGCCGTTCTCGCTGCCGGACGCATCCTTCGGGTCAGGGGAGTGACGCCGTGACACCGGATGTCTGGACCATCGCCACCGTCCTGCCGCTGATCTGGGCCGCGATCGCCGCCGGCGGCGTGTTCATGTATGTGCTGATGGACGGCTTCGACCTCGGCGTCGGCATCCTCTTCCCCTGGGCGCATGGCGAGGAGGACCGCGACCTGATGATGAATTCGGTCGCGCCGATCTGGGACGGCAACGAGACCTGGCTGGTGCTCGGCGGCGTCATCCTGATGGCGGCCTTCCCGCTCGCCTTCTCGATCATCCTGCCGGCGCTGTACCTGCCGATCACCTTCATGGTGATGGGGCTGATCTTCCGCGGCGTCGCCTTCGAGTTCCGGTTCAAGGCCCACCGCAGCAAATGGCTGTGGACCGTGGCTTTCGCCGGCGGCAGCCTGTTCGCCACCTTCTTCCAGGGCGTGGTGCTGGGCACCTTCGTCCAGGGCTTCCCCCTGACCGGCGGGCATTACGCCGGCGGCGCCTTCCACTGGCTCTCGCCGTTCAGCCTGATGACCGGCGTCGCCCTGGTGTTCGGCTACGGCCTGATCGGCGCCGGCTGGCTGGTGATGAAGACCGAAGGCCCGCTGCAGGCCTGGGCCCGCCGCACCATGGGCCGGCTGCTGCTCGCGGTGCTGGTCTTCATGGCCGTGGTCAGCCTGTGGGTGCCGCTGCTCGACCAGGCCATCAGCCAGCGCTGGTTCACCTGGCCGAACACCGCGTATTTCGCGCCGGTGCCGATCCTGGTGGTGCTGTTCGCCTGGCGGCTGTGGCTGTCGCTGCAGCGCGGCTCCGACTACGGGCCGTTCCTGTACACGATGGCGCTGTTCGTGCTCGGCTACACCGGCCTGGCGATCAGCCTGTTCCCCCGGCTGGTGCCGCCGGACCTGACCATCTGGGACGTCGCCGCGCCGGCCTCGTCGCAGCTGTTCCTGCTGGTCGGCGTCCTGTTCCTGATCCCGGTGATCCTGGTCTACACCACCTATTCCTACTGGGTGTTTCGCGGCAAGGTCCGGCCCGGCGAGGGCTACGATCACTGAGCCATGGGCGCGGCCCGGCGATCCGGGGTAGTCTCCGCGCCAACACGCCTTTCAGGAGAATCGCCATGGCCGGATCGGGCTACCGCAAGGACCGCATCGGCAATCACAAGTTGCATCCCGAGACGCTGATGCTCGGCTATGGCTATGACCCGACCCTGTCCGAGGGCGCGGTCAAGCAGCCGGTGTTCCTGACGTCGACCTTCGTCTTCAAATCGGCCGAGGACGGGCGCGACTTCTTCGACTACACCGCCGGCCGGCGCGAGCCGAAGCCGGGTGCCGATGCCGGGCTGGTCTACACCCGCTTCAACCACCCCAACAGCGAGATCGTCGAGGACCGGCTGGCGATCTATGAGGGGGCCGAGGCGGCGGGCATCTTCTCCAGCGGCATGTCGGCGATCGCGACCACGCTGCTGGCCTTCGCCCGGCCGGGCGACGTCATCCTGCCCAGCCAGCCGCTCTACGGCGGCACCGAGACGCTGATCGCGCGCACCCTGTCGCCGTTCCAGATCGGCGCGGTCGGGTTCCCGGACGGGGTCGACGGCGGCGTGATCCGCAAGGCGGCGGACGAGGCGATGGCCAAGGGCCGGGTCTCGGTGATCCTGGTCGAATCGCCGTCGAACCCGCTCAACACCCTGGTCGATCTCGAGCTGGTGCGCGTCGTGGCCGACGAGATCGGGGCGAAGCAGGGCCACACCCCGGTGATCGTCTGCGACAACACCCTGCTGGGCCCGATCTTCCAGAAGCCGATCCTGCACGGCACCGACATCGTGGTCTATTCCCTGACCAAATATGTCGGCGGCCACAGCGACCTCGTCGCCGGCGCGGTGCTCGGCCGCCGCGACCAGGTCCGGCAGGTCAAGCTGCTGCGCGGCGCCATCGGCACCCAGCTCGACCCGCATTCGGCCTGGATGATCGCGCGGTCGCTGGAGACGCTGTCGCTGCGCATGACCGCGGCCTGCCGCAACGCCGAGACCGTGACCCGGTTCCTGGCCGAACATCCGCAGGTCGCCGCGGTGTACTACCCGGCGCTGCTGCCGGAGGGCAGCCCGGAGCGGGCGGTGTTCGACCGGCAATGCACCGGCGCCGGCACCACCTTCTCCTTCGACATCAAGGGCGGCGAGGCCGAGGCCTTCCGCTTCCTCAACGCGCTCAGGATCTTCAAGCTCGCGGTCAGCCTCGGCGGCACCGAATCCCTGGTCTGCCACCCGGCGACCACGGTGCACTCCGGCGTGCCGAAGGAGACGCGCGAGCGGATCGGCATCTCCGACGCCACCATCCGCGTCTCGATCGGCATCGAGCATGTCGAGGATTTGGTCGCCGACCTGACCCAGGCTTTGGCCGCCGCCGGCGCGGAGTAGACCCTACACCTTCGGCGATGAGAGACGCGCTGCCTCCTCCGCTTGCGGGAGAGGCAACGCGTTGTTTTGCCTTCGAAAACGCGATCGCAAGAGTATTAATGCGACCGCTGTCCTTCAGTGGGCATGCGCATTGTGGCGCGATGCCTTTTCGCGGTTCCCGCATGTTCGCATGCTGCACCAGCGGCGTTTTCCGCCGCGAGACGTATCCACGAACAGCCAGCCGCAGCGAGGGCAGGAGCGGAGCCTTTCGTCAGGCAGGGTGAAGAAGGCCTCGACCGACAGCATCGCCAGGAAGGCGGTGATGGCCTCGGGGTCCTGCCACTGGACGAAATTGAGGTCCAGCCTTGTGCTGCACGGTTCGAGCCGTCCGGCCGAGAGCCCGTTCGCGGCGCGCCGGAACAGCAGGCCAAGCGCCTCCGCCGGCGGCGACCTGGCGGCGGCGCGCGCCGCGAAAATCGAGTGCGATGCCTCCCTGATCTCCCGGACCCGCTCCACCAGCCCGGCGTCGGCGACACCGGCAACCGCCTGCGCCTGGCTGTCGTCGGCAAGGCCCGATGCGCGGAGCCAGCCTGCGACGTCCCTGGCCGATTTCAGAAGCTCGTTGTCCGGCGCCGGAATTCGCCTGTCGAACACGGCATTTGCCAGGTCGAGCGCGGCATGCCCGCCGATGAAATGCTCGGGCAGCCACACTGTATCCGCATCGTCCGGCATGGAACTTGACCGCTGAAGTGACGTTATACGGTTAAATGTCGCTAACCACTATCGCATGGATATCCGGTTTTGACGCATCGGGACAGCGCGAACAGCGGCGGTTGCAAACCAGGCGCGCCATTCGCGGGTCGGGCCGGCAGATCACAGGAGGCATCTATGCTGAACGTTCACAAGACCAGGCATCGCATGATCGAGGTCGATGGGGTGAACCTGTTCTATCGCGAGGCGGGGCGGCATGAGGCGTGCGGCGTGCTGCTTCTGCACGGTCAACCCAGTTCATCGTACAGCTTCCGCGACGTCATGGGCCCGTTGGCCGAGGTGACACGCGTCGTCGCGCCCGATCTGCCGGGCTTCGGCTTCACCGAGGCGCCGGACGACTACCCGTATACGTTCGAGGCCATGGCCCGGACGATCGACGCGTTGACGCACGAGATCGGGTTGGAGCGGTTCTTCCTGTACGTCCACGATTTCGGAGCGCCTGTCGCCTACGCCCTGGCGCTGGCACGTCCCGACCGTGTGATGGGGCTCATCATCCAGAACGGCAATGCCCATGAGGAGGGCTTGGGCCCGGATTGGGACGGGAACAAGGCTTATTGGGCCGATCCCACTCCCGAAAACCGCGCAAGACTTCCCGAATGGCTGAACTTCAAGGGAGTGCGGCATACCTATGTCGGCGACATCCCCGATCGGCTCAAGCCGCTTTTCGCAGCCGATGGCTGGCACCTCGACTGGGAGCGGATGAGCCGGCCGGGACTTGTCGAGATACAGTTCCGCATCTTCGCCGACTACGGGTCCTACGTCGCCCGGTTCCCCGAAATCGCGGCCTATCACCGCGATCATCAACCGCCTGCGCTCCTGCTCTGGGGTCGGCACGACCCCTATTTCGAGATCGATGAGGTGCTCGCCTACGCGCGCGAACTCGATCGGCTGGACATGCATGTCTACGACGCGGCGCATCTCCTGCTCGAGACGCACCATCAGGAGTGCGCGGCACTGATGCGCGACTTCATCCTGAACGTGCAATCAGGCGCTGCGGACGGCACCTGAGGCCAAGGGGACGCGGATCGGGCGCCACCGGCATCGGGACGCTCGACAATCGATGATGCTGAATGCTTATTGCGGCGTCCGCTTTTGGGCACCGTCCAGCGGGCCAGGCCGACCGGAACGGGCGGTTAGCGGACCTTCGACAGGTGACAGACTGCCTGATCGTGCCCTAGAGATGCTGACATGAGTTCTATCCAACCCCTGCCATGGACGAGCAATGAGCCCGCTATTAGGCAAGCTGACGCAAATAACTGACGCCCGGCTCTTTGAAGGTGCAAGCAAAGAAGATATCGATTTATTCGTAGAGAGCTCCGATATAGCCCTACCAAACGATCATCTTAAGGCCCTTCGGGAGAGCAATGGAGCAACAGTGTATGGTGGATACGCACGATTGTTCGGCATAAATTCTACAAACTGTATTGATATTTTAGAATGGAATCGTTCCGATTATTGGAAATTCGCATGGGAAATCCGTTGTCGAGACTATATTTGCTTTGCTGAGACTGCTTGGGGAGATCAGTACGCCTATCGTATTGGATATCTACAGAAGGGGGACGCGCGGGTCTATCTCTTAGATGGCCTTTCGATGACACCCGAGATTGTCGCATCGTCCTTCAAGGAATTCTTGGAATCTGAGTTCCTCAGAATATCGACTGCGCCATACGACGAAATGATGGTGCACGCAAGAAATAAGTTCGGCGACTTAGAGCCTGAAAATCACTTGATATATTCTCCGTCTCTGCTCATCGGCGGACCTGAAGACGTTAACAACATCATGATAATTCAGGGCAGAACGGCAATGATATTTAATGGCGACATAGCTTCGCAGCTCGATGCCGCTCCTGTGTCCAGCGTTATCACGGCCGTTGTTCCCTATGATGATGACGTGGGACGGCCGCGCCTAAAGCTCGTTTGGTCTTGAACCAGCGCATCTGGCCGGAAAGGGTCGTGTGCGGTCATGTCCGCTCTCCGGCGGCAAGCGGGACGGCCGGTTTTGGGGCACCCCGCAGCCGGCCTGGCCGTCCGAGAAGGGTCGCGTGCGGTCATGTCCGCTCTCGGGCGTCGACTGCGACGGCCGCTTTGGGGCGGCCTCCAGTCGGCCCAGCCGACCGGGATGGGCGGAAAACGGACCTCTGGTTATTGGCGCGGATCGTGCCCAACCTCGCTTCCGCGCAACGGCAGCTCGCGCCAATCTGAAGACCCTTGGGTGGAGATTTTGCAGCATGGCGAAGCTCATCTTCGGAATGAACCAGTCCCTGGACGGCTATGTCGACCACCTGGAAATGCAGACGGGCCCTGCGCTCTTCCATCACTGGATAGAGCATGTGCGCGACCTGGCCGGCAGTGTGTACGGCCGCCGCATGTACGAGATCATGCGCTATTGGGATGAAGACGATCCCGAGTGGGACGCGGAGCGACGCGACTTCGCGGCGGCGTGGCGGCGCCAACCGAAATGGGTCGTGTCGCGCTCGCTGAAGTCGGTCGGCCCCAACGCCACACTCGTCGACGATGACCTCGAGGCGGTGATCCGCGGGCTGAAGGCTCGGCTCGTCGGGGAGATTGCCGTTGCCGGACCGGACCTGGCGCAAAGTCTGACCGACCTTGGTCTCATCGATCAGTATCGGCTCTACCTCCACCCCGTCGTGCTGGGTCGCGGCACGCCGTTCTTCGCCGGCCCGCGGCCGCCGCTCCGCTTCGTGGCCAGCGATCGGGTCGGCGAGGACGTGATCAGGTTGACATACGGTCCCGCTTGATCGGGGCGGAGTTAGTTAACACATTGTGCACTTGTATTAATCTGCGATCACGTTCATGCTACGTTCTATGGACACCGCGCAGACCGATTCGATTTCGGAAGCCCCGGCCACTCCCCAGGAGGAGCGGACGGCGCGGCATCTGCGCATGCTCGCCCGGGTGGCGGACGTCCATATGGAGATCATCGAGGCGACCCGCACCGAGGCGGTCGAGGCGCCGCAACCCGGCGTCGACTATGGCCAGCGCATCGCCGTGATCGCCAAGTCGCTGCGGCTGACCCTGCTCCTGGAGGACAAGTTCGCCCATCATCGCGACGAGCGGCGCAAGGCCGCGGCGAAGCGCGAGGCGGACCAGGAGGACTGGCACGAGCTTCGGGTGAAGCTGGCGATGATGGCGGCCGCCTATGAGGTGTCCGAGGACGAGGCGGAGGCCGACCGCCGCGCCACCGAGGTGAGCGAGCAGCTGGAGCGGCCGGAGGTGGCGGAGCTGGTGGAAGCCAGCCGGGCCGAGGTCGCGGTGGCGGCGTTGTGCCGGCGCTGGGGCTATCCGGTGCAGGTGGAGCGCTGGCTGGAGATGGCCGACGAGGCCATGGAGAAGCTGGGCTTCCTGCCGTCGGAGGACGGCGAGGACGATCCGCCCGCGGATCCGCCCAAGCCTCGCCCGGCCTCCGCCCGCAAGCCCAGGCCGCCCGACACCGGGTAAGGTAGGTTGGGTTCGCTTTGGGCGAACCCAACACCCAGCCGCCATCGCGGCCCCCGATCTACGAAGCCCGGTTGCGCAGCCTTCCACACTCCCCCTGCGGGCGGGAGTGGGGAGGGGCCTGCGCGCGTCCGCGCGCCTGTGGCCGGCGTTACCCGGCCGAAACCGGATCCTCCTCGAACAGGCCGGTCGGCAGCCCGTCGATGCTGCGGGTGTTCTTCTCCCGGCGATAGGCCTCCAGCCCCTCCTGCGATTCCTTGGCCTCGGCCCAGCGCGCCAGGGTCGGGCGCTCGCCGGCATAGTCGAACAGTGGCACGCCGAAGCCGCAGGAGGTCTGCACCAGGTCGACGTCCAGCCGCACCATCTGCCGGGCGCCCAGCGGCTCCACGCCGCCATATTCCGCCGCCAGCAGCCGGGCATAGTCGGGGCCGCCGCGGCGCAGCACCCGGCCGGCGCCGTACAGCCGCAGGATCATCGGCGCGCCCTCGAAGGCGCAGACCATCACGGTCAGCCGGCCGGTGGCGCGCAGATGCGCCGCGGTCTCGTTGCCGCTGCCGGTCAGGTCGAGATAGACCACCGCGTTCGGCCCCAGCACCCGCAGCATGTCGGTGCCGCGCGGCGAGACATTGACCCGCCCGGTCGCGGCGGCGGAGGCGGTGAAGAACATCCGCTGGCGCAGGATGAACTCCTGCAGCGCCGGCGAGATCTCCGGGAACTGCTTGGCCATGACTCGTCCTCCCGCGGGCGGGAGGGATCGTAGCCGAGGCGAACCCGACTGCGAAAGCGTCAGCGTTTTGGCCGGATCACGCAGGAGATGTTGGCGCCCCGGACATAGGTGTAGGTGCGGTCGGACAGCCAGCCGGTGCGGTAGGTGTAGATCGTCCCGCTCGGATCGACCGAGACGCCGTAGACGTCGGAGGTGGCGAACACGATCACGCCGCGCGCGCTGAAGCAGGTGATGGAGTACGATTCCATCTCGTCGACCGGGGTCGGCCGCTCGGCCGCCCAGGACGGAATGCCCGGGACCAGGCAGGCCGCGATCGCGATCCCGCCGATGATCCGCAAAACGGTCGCATACGTCATGGCCGATCCCGTGACCTGCAGGACGGGCATCATATCAGCGGCGCCGATTCGTCATCCACCGTCATCCCCGCAGAAGCGGAGATGACGGCGAGGGATCAGACCTCCGCGGCCTCGCTGTTGCGCGGCGCGGCCGGCATGCCGATGGCGTGGTAGCCGGCGTCGACATGGTGCACCTCGCCGGTGACGCCGGTCGACAGCGGCCCCAGCAGGTACAGCGCGGCGCCGCCGACCTCGTCCAGGGTGACGTTCTTGCGCAGCGGGCTGTTCTGCTGGTTGAAGCGGAACACGTAGCGGGCGTCGCCGATGGCGCTGCCGGCCAGGGTGCGCATCGGCCCGGCCGAGATCGCGTTGACCCGGATCGCCTGCGGGCCCAGATCGGCCGCCAGGTAGCGCACGCTGGCCTCCAGCGCCGCCTTGGCCACGCCCATGACGTTGTAGTTCGGCATCACCCGCTCGGCGCCGAGATAGGTCAGCGTCAGCAGGCTGCCGCCATCCGGCATGATCGCCGCCGCCCGCTTCGCCAGCGCGGTGAAGCTGTAGCAGCTGATCCGCATGGTGCGGCTGAAGTTCTCGGCCGTGGTGTCGAGGTAGCGGCCCTTCAGCTCCTCCTTGTCGGAATAGGCGATGGCGTGGACCAGGAAGTCGATCGTCCCCCATTCCTTGCCCAGCCGGTCGAACAGGGCGGCGATCGAGTCCTCGTCCTCGACGTCGCAGGGCGCCAGGAAGCTGGCGCCGATCGACTGGATCAGCGGCTCGACCCGCTTGCGGAAGGCGTCGCCCTGATAGGTGAAGGCCAGCTCGGCGCCCTCGCGCGCCAGCGTCGAGGCGATGCCCCAGGCGATCGAATGGTTGTTGGCGACGCCCATGATCAGGCCGCGCTTGCCGGCCATCAGGCCGGTGCCACGGCGTTCGGTCGAAGTGGTGGTCATGCAGCGTACCGCTTGAAGGCGAGCGTCGCGTTGGTCCCGCCGAAGCCGAAGCTGTTGGAGAGGACTGTGGCCAGCCCGGCATTGTCGATCCGTTGCCGCACGATCGGGAAACCCTCCGCGGCCGGATCGAGATTTTCGATGTTGGCGCTGGCGGTGATGAAGTCGTGCTTCATCATCAGCAGGCTGTAGATCGCCTCATGCACCCCGGCGGCGCCGAGCGAATGGCCCGACAGCGACTTGGTCGAGCTGATCTTCGGGGCCTTGTCGCCGAACACCTCGCGGATCGCGCCCAGCTCGGTGACGTCGCCGACCGGGGTCGAGGTGCCGTGGGTGTTGATGTAGTCGACCGGCGTGTCCACCGTCGCCAGGGCCTGGCGCATGCAGCGCACCGCGCCTTCGCCCGATGGCGCGACCATGTCGTAGCCGTCCGAGGTGGCGCCGTAGCCGACCAGCTCGCCATAGATCTTGGCGCCGCGCGCCTTGGCGTGCTCCAGCTCCTCCAGCACCACGGTGCCGCCGCCGCCGGCGATGACGAAGCCGTCGCGGTCGCGGTCATAGGCGCGGCTGGCGCGCTGCGGCGTGTCGTTGAAGCGCGACGAGAAGGCGCCCATCGAATCGAACAGCACCGACAGGGTCCAGTGCAACTCCTCGCCGCCGCCGGCGAAGACGATGTCCTGCTTGCCCCACTGGATCAGCTCGGCGCCGTTGCCGATGCAATGCGCCGAGGTCGAGCAGGCGGAGGAGATCGAGTAGTTGACGCCCTTGATCTTGAACGGCGTCGCCAGCGTCGCCGAGTTGGTCGACGACATGCAGCGCGGCACCATATAGGGGCCGATCCGCTTCGGCCCCTTCTCGCGGGTGATGTCGGCGGCGTCGACCTGGTTCGAGGTCGACGGCCCGCCGGAGCCCATGATCAGCCCGGAGCGCTCGTTCGAGACGTCGCTCTCCTCCAGGCCGGCATCGGCGATGGCCTGGGCCATGGCGATGTAGTTGTAGGCCGCGCCCGGCCCCATGAAGCGCAGGATGCGCCGGTCGACATGGTCGGCCGGGTCCAGCTTGACCGTGCCGTGGACATGGCAGCGGAAGCCCAGCTCCTTGTACTCCGGCGCCGCGACGATGCCGGAACGGCCCTCGCGCAGGCTGGCGGTGACCTCGTCCTGGTTGTTGCCGAGGCTCGAGACGATGCCGAGCCCGGTGACGACGACGCGACGCATGGTGGTTCTCCGCGGTTCGTCAGAACGCTTCGGTCGACGTGAACAGGCCGACCCTCAGATCCTTGGCCTCGAAGATGATCTTGCCGTCGCAGGCCACGCTGCCGTCGGCGATGCCCAGCACCAGCTTGCGGTTGATCACCCGCTTCAGGTCCAGGCGGTAGGTCACCAGCTTGGCGTCGGGCAGCACCTGGCCGGTGAACTTGACCTCGCCGGTCGACAGCGCCCGGCCCTTGCC
This sequence comes from Inquilinus sp. CA228, assembly GCF_052078665.1. Classification (NCBI taxonomy): domain Bacteria; kingdom Pseudomonadati; phylum Pseudomonadota; class Alphaproteobacteria; order Rhodospirillales; family Rhodospirillaceae; genus Inquilinus; species Inquilinus sp. CA228. The sequence goes on from NZ_JBQJIK010000020.1 coordinate 40,974, forward strand.
CGGCGCCCCGGTCCAGCCCAGGTAGAAGCCCAGCAGCTGCCACAGCGCGTCGAGGCCCAGGCAGCCCGGCATCACCGGGTCGGATTCGAAATGGCAGGCGAAGAACCACAGGTCCGGGCGGATATCGAACTCGGCCACGGCCTCGCCCTTGCCATGGGCGCCGCCGTCGTCGTTGATGGTGGCGATCCGGTCCATCATCAGCATGGGCGGCAGCGGCAGCCGGGCATTGCCGGGCCCGAACAGCTCGCCATGCGCGCAGGACAGCAGGTCTTCGTAGGTGTAGCTCGATTTACCGGTCACGGCCGCGTTGGTGCCTTCCATGGTCTCACCGACGCGCGCGAATGTAGCGTTTTTTCGGATCGGCACAAGCCGCGAGTCGGGCCGGCGGCGACGGGTCTTCGGCACGGATGGGCCCAATGGTCGCGGCGAACAGGCATTGCCTGAGGCCGCCCGGCACCCTAGCTTCGGGGGATCACGGCACCTTTCGGCGGAATTGGACGCGCGCATGACCGTCTGGCGGACGACCCTTCTGGCCTCCTGTGTCGCGGCGACGGCGGTGCTGCGGCCGCCGGCCGCCGAGGCCGCCACCGATCCGCGCACCGTCTCGGGCGCCTATCTCGCCGGCGCCCATGCGCTGGCCGCCCGCGACCTCTCCGCCGCCGGCCGGTTCTTCAGCCAGGTGCTGGCGACCGATCCGGACAATCTGGCGCTGCTGCGGCGCAGCTTCACCCTGACCCTGGCCGGCGGCGACGTCGAGGGCGCCGCCAAGCTGGCCCAGCGGCTGGACACGGCGGACACCGCCGACCAGCTGGTCCGCATCACCCTGATCCTGCACGACGCCAAGGCCGGCAAGTGGCGCGACGCCCTGGCCCGGCTGAAGACCATGGAGACGGCGGGCACCGCCAAATCGATCACGCCGATCATCGCCGCCTGGCTCCGGGTCGGCGCCGGCGACGGCAAGGCGGCGCTGTCCAGCCTGGACCCGATGCTGCAGCCGCCGCGGCCGGACGCGCTGTCGTCGATCCAGAAGGCGCTACTGCTCGACTATCTCGGCGATCTCGACGGCGCCCGGACGGCCTATGAGGCGCTCGGCGACATGGGCGGCACGGTGCGGCTGGTCGAAGGGCTGGCCAGTGTCTATCAGCGCCAGGGCCAGCGCGACAAGGCGCGCCAGGCCTATCGCGCCTTCGCCGACCGCAACGGCGACAACCTGCTGCTGGAGCCGGCGATCCAGCGCCTGGACAAGGGCGAGCGGGCGCAGCCGATCATCGGCAGCCCGGCCGACGGGCTGGCCGAGGCCCTGTTCTACATCGCCAGCGCCGTCAGCCAGGACCGCGACGCCGAGGGCGGCGACACCGCCCTGATCTACACCCGCCTGGCGCTCTATCTGCGGCCCGACTTCCCGGTGACGCAGATCCTGCTGGGCGACGTGCTGTCCGGGCAGGACCAGTACCAGAACGCGATCGCCGCCTATGAAGCGCTGCCCGACGGCACCCCGGCCGGCTGGATGGCGCGGCTGCGCGAGACCCTGGCCTATGAAAGCCTGGAGCAGTTCGACAAGGGCATCGCGCTGGCCTCCGACCTGGTGTCGGAACGGCCGGACAGCCCGGCCGGCTATCTCCGCCTCGCCGACCTGTACCGCGCGAAGCAGGATTTCGCCTCCGCCGTCGTCGCCTATGACGACGCGGCGCGCCGGCAGAAGCGGCTGGAGGAGGTCGACTGGACCTTCCTCTACCGCCGCGGCATCGCGCTCGAGCGCAGCGGCCGCTTCGACCGGGCGGAACAGGATCTGCGCCGCGCCATCGGGCTGAACCCGGACCACGCCAACCTGCTGAACTATCTCGGCTACTCGCTGCTCGACCGCGGCAAGGCCCTGCAGGAGGCGGAGGACCTGATCCGCAAGGCGGTCGACCTGTCGCCGAATGACGGCTACATCATCGACAGCCTGGGCTGGGTCTATTACCGCACCAACCAGATGGACAAGGCGGTGGAGACGCTGGAGAAGGCGATCTCGCTGAAGCCCGAGGACCCGACCATCAACGACCATCTCGGCGACGCCTATTGGCGGGTCGGGCGCAAGATCGAGGCCCGCTACCAGTGGGAGGCGGCGCTGCGCACCACCGAGGGCGACCCGCCGAAGGACAAGATCGAGGCCAAGCTGGCCAACGGCCTGCCGGCCCAGGAAGCCTCGGCCCCGGTCAAATCGAACTGATCGTGGACGGCAAGGTCTGGTCCGGCACCGCGCCGGCCAAGGTCAATCTCTATCTCCATGTCGTCGGCAAGCGCGCGGATGGCTACCACCTGCTCGACAGCTTGGTGGTGTTCGCCGATGTCGGCGACCAACTGACCTTGCAGACGGCCGAGGCGCCGCGCCTGACCGTCACCGGCCGCTTCGCCGGTGCCATCCCGCCGGGCGACGACAACCTGGCGCTGCGCGCGGTGCGGCGGCTGGCGGCCGCGGCCGGGCGGCCGGACGGCATCGCCGTCACCCTCGACAAGCGGCTGCCGGTGGCGGCCGGGATCGGCCGGCTGGCTGCGGCTCGACACCCCCCAGGGGGCGATGTTCTGGCTGATCCTGCTGGGCGGGCTGCTGCGGCTCGCCTTGGCCTGGGCGCTCGGCTACGGCAACGGCGAATCCTACTACGTCGCCACCGCCCGCTTCTGGGCGCTCAGCTATTTCGACCAGCCGCCGCTGTTCCTGTGGCTGACCCACGCCATGATCGGGCTCGGCGACGCCGAGCTGTGGCTGCGCCTGCCCTATGTGCTGATGTTCGGGGTCTCGACCTGGCTGATGTACCGGCTGGGCGCGGTTCTGTTCGGTGCCTGGGCCGGGGTCTGGGCGGCGCTGCTGCTGAACCTCTCGGCCGTGTTCTTCCTCAGCGTCGGCAGCTGGGTGCAGCCGGACGGGCCGCTGTTCCTGTTCCTGCTGGCCGCGGCGTATTGCACCGCGCGGGTGGTGGTGCCGGAGCCGGAGACGCTGTCGCCCGGCGCCGCCTGGGGCTGGTGGCTCGCCGCCGGACTCTGCTTCGGCCTGGCGCTGCTGTCGAAATACCACGCCGTGCTGATGATGGCCGGGCTGCTGCTGTTCCTGCTGACCACCCCGGGGCGGCGGCGCTGGCTGGCCCATCCGGCGCCCTGGATCGCGGTCGTCATCGCCTTCGCGATCTTCTCGCCGGTGCTGATCTGGAACGCCGAGAACCAGTGGGTGTCGTTCCTGTTCCAGAGCGGCCGCAGCTCCGGCGGGCGCTTCCGGTTCGACTGGCTGGGCCAGAACATCGGCGGCCAGGCGATCTGGCTCCTGCCCTGGATCTGGCTGCCGATGATCTGGGTGTTCGGCGCCGGGCTGTTCCGCGGTCCGAAGGATCTGCGCGGCTGGTTCCTGGTCAGCCTCGCCATCATCCCGATCGTGCTGTTCACCGCGGTCGCCTCCTGGGCCAAGGTCGGCGCCCATTTCCACTGGCAGGCGCCGGGCTACCTGATGCTGTTCCCGCTGCTCGGCGCCGCCACGGCGCGCTGGCTGAAAGCCGGCAGCCGTCCCGCCCGGATCTGGCTCAAGGCGTCGACCATCGCCACCGTGGTGGTGCTGGTGGTGCTGGGCAGCCACGCCGCCACCGGCTGGATGCGGGCCCTGCCCTATCTCGACCGGGCCACGATCGAGAAGGACCCGACGCTGGAGGGGCTGGACTGGACCGATCTGCGCGCCGCGGCGCAGGAGCGCGGCTGGTTCGACCGGCCCGGCCTGTTCGTGGTCGGCACCCAGTGGCACCAGGCCGGCAAGATCGACGTGCAGCTCGGCGACCGGCTGCCGGTGCTGTGCCTGTGCGAAGACCCGCGCAACCTGGCCTTCGGCTGGAACCAGATGGATTTCGCCGGCCATGACGCGGTGATCGTCGGCCAGGACGAGTTCCTGAGGAGGTTCGACGAGCGCTGGCGGCCCTATTTCGCCTCGGTCGAGCCGCAGCCGGACATCATCGTCCACCGCGGCGGCCGGGCCGAGCTGACCCTGCACGTCTACACCGCCCGCGGCTTCAAGGCGCCCTGGCCGCTGCCGCTGCCGCCGAACGCACCGTGGGAAACTGCCAAGTGATGCGCTACGAGCTCGCCGTGGTGGTGCCGACACTGAACGAGGTCGGCAATGTCGGGCGCCTCGTCGAGCTGCTCGACGCGGCCCTGGCCGGGATCGCCTGGGAGGTGATCTTCGTCGACGACGATTCGACCGACGGCACCGCCGAAGCGGTCTACAAGATCGCCGAGACCCGGGACAATGTCCGCTGCCTGAAGCGGATCGGCCGACGCGGCCTGGCCTCGGCCACGGTCGAGGGCATGATGGCGACCGGCGCGCCCTATCTCGCGGTGATGGACGCCGACCTGCAGCATGACGAGACGCTGCTGCCGAAGATGCTGCAGCGGCTGAAGGCCGACACGCTCGACATCGTCGTCGCCAGCCGCTTCCTGCCGGGCAGCGACCTCGGCAGCTTCTCCGGGAAGCGCGAGCGCCTGTCCGGCCTCGGCATCCGGCTTGCAAAGATGGTGGTGCCGTCCAATCTGACGGATCCGCTCAGCGGCTTCTTCATGCTGCGCCGGCCGCTGATCGAGGAGGTGGCGGACCGGCTGAACGGACAGGGCTTCAAGATCCTGCTCGACATCTTCGCCTCGGCCGGGCGCCCGTTGCGCTTCGCCGAGCTGCCCTTCGTCTTCCGCAGCCGGCACAGCGGCGAAAGCAAGCTCGACTTCGCCGTGAGCCTGGAATTCCTGATGCTGATCTTCGACAAGCTGCTGGGCGGTACGATCCCGGCCCGCTTCATCCTCTTCGTCATGGTCGGGCTGTCCGGCGTGGCGGTGCAGCTGGCCCTGGTCGGGCTGTTCCTGCACGCCTTCGACTGGGACTTCTACTGGGCCCAGGCGGTGGCGACCGTGGTGGCGATGTCCTCGAACTTCGCCCTCAACAACCGCATCACCTATCGCGACAAGCAGCTGCGCGGCCGCGATTTCCTGCGCGGCCTGCTGTCCTTCTACGCCGCCTGCGCCATCGGCGCCGTGATCAACCTGCAGGTGGCGGAGTTCCTGTACGAACAGCACCTGCCCTGGGCCCTGGCCAGCTTCCTCGGCGCCGCCCTGTCCTCGGTCTGGAACTTCGGCGTCACCTCGACCTTCACCTGGAGCAAGCGCGCCCGCCCGCGGACCCAGGCGGCCGGGGAGTAGGCCGGCTCGTTACAGCGGACGAGCCGCAAGACCCTTGTACAGGATCGGTCCCGTGGGCCGACCGGTCGGCGAGCCGGACGCCGGCTCGAGCGTGATCTCGAAGAGCTGCTGTTCCTTCGGTGATGGCACATGGCCCAGGTCGAGGCCGACGCTGCGCGCCGCATCGATCAATCCGACCGACACCGGTCCGATCTCTCTGCTGGGCAGGGTCCAGATCTGGAGGGCCCGGCCTTCGGGAACCGGCACTGCGGCCAGCGAGAGCAGCCGAGCCCGGCCATCGGCGCCGATCTCGATCACCGCGCCCGGCACGGCGCTGCCATCGGCCAGCAACACGGCGACCAGGACCGGCTGTGGCGGAGGCCGCAGCAGCAGCGCTGCGGTTCCCGCCATCAGCAGCAGCGCCGCCGCCGAGGCGGCCAGACCCGTCGACCGCCAGAACCGGAGATCCGACCAGAGAGCCCGCAGCCTGCCTGTCCGGTGTGATCCAGCGGTTTCGACCGGTCGCCCGAGATCCGTATCGATCCGGCGCCACAGGCTTTCGTCCAGCGGCTCGGGCGTCGCGGTCTCGTCGAGCTCCGCCAGGCGGATGCGCCACGCCTCGACCTCATTTTTCAGCGACGGGTCACGCTCCATCTCGGCCTCGAAGGCTCGCTCCCTCTCCCCGATCTCCATCAGCCCGAGGACGTAATCCGCAACCCGCGCGTCCCGATCATCGTCGCCGATCACTGCATGCACTCCTTGAGCGACAGCAATGCGCGGCGGATCCAGGATTTTGCGGTCCCCAGCGGCACCTCGAGGCGAGCCGCGATCTCGCCATGCGTGAGCCCATGGGCGTAGGCCAGCAGGATGCCTGTTCGACGCTGCGGCTCGAGCGTTTCCAGGCACCGCCTCAGTCGTCCGGACTCCGATAGCCGTTCCACGATGGCTTCCGGATCCGGGGCACCGTCCGCGAGGTCGGGCGACTGCGGATCACGCGACAGATCCTCGCGCCTGCCGTCGCGCAGGATCGTCAGCGCCCGGTTGCGCACGATCGTGATGATCCAGGCCCGCCCGGCGCCCCGTGCCGCATCGAAGCGGGCCGCATTCCTCCAGATCTGCACGAAGGCGTCGTGAACGGCCTCTTCCGCCAGATCGCGTCGGCGCAGGATGCGCCGGGCGATGGCCAGCATGATGCCCGCATCGCGTTCGTAGATCGCGCGAAGGGCCGTCCGGTCCCCGCTCGCGCATCTGCGCAACGCGCCGGGATAGTCGAAGCCTTCGGCCGCCGGGCGACCGCCGTCGCGGATGCCGCTCATCTCGACTGGCCCGCCATCACTCGTCTCCGGAGCATTGTCCACAGCATCAGGATACGCATCGAATCGCGCCTCCGTCGCTCAACGGTTGAAGGAGCCGCCGGTTGGCGCGGCGGCCTCCGGGACCGCCGCCGCGCCATTTCATGCGTCTCTCAGATGAAAGTGAAGTCCGCGGCGGTGAAGTCGATCGCCTGGAAATCCGCGAAGTCGATCCCGGTGAGCCGGGCGATGGATCCGACCATGTTGGGGCCTGAGACGTAGAGCAGGCTGCCGACATTGAACGTCGTGTTGTAGTAGACGATGATGTCGCCGGCCTCCTCGCCCTGGACCGACGCGGCCGCGGCCCCTGCAGTGGCAAAGGTCTGGTCGGTGATCACGACGACGTTTTGACCGTTCGCACCGGCCGCGGCCCCCCGATAGAAGCTGCTGGTGGCGCCGCCGACCGATCCATCGCCGAGATCCTTGAAGGCCGCGCCGGCCGCATCCTCGCCCAGCCCGGCGACGTCGAACGCAAATTTGTCGCCGCCCGGACCCCCGTCGAAGTCGGTGATCTGGGCAAACCCGGCTCCGGTCGTGTTCTGCGGGTTGGTCCACCGGAAGGTGAAGGCATCGTTGCCGGCCCCTCCGGTCATGGTGTCGATGCCGTCGCCCTGCAGCAGGATGTCGTCGCCCTGCCCGCCCGACAGCACATCGGCGCCGAAATCGCCGCGCGCCTGGCTCGATCCTTCATCTCCCGAAAGCGAGTCGTTGCCGGCGCCGCCGGCCACCACGTCGTCGCCGGCGCCGCCGAACAGGCGGTCCCGCCCTGCGCCGCCGTCAAGATCATCCTTGCCCGCGCCGCCGCGCAGGGCGTCGTCGCCCTGGTCGCCGCGCAGGACATCGTCTCCGGCGCCGCCCTCGGCCGCATCATTGCCGAAGCCGGCGCTGACCCGGTCGTTCCCGTCCGCTCCGAGCAGCATGTCGTTGCCGAAGCCGCCGTCGATCAGGTCGTCGCCGGCGCCGCCGTCGACCCGGTCGCTGCCGAAACCGGCGTAGATCCGGTCGTTGCCGGCGCCGCCGAAGATCCGGTCGTCGCCGAACAGGTCGATGATGAGGTCGTCGCCGCTGCTGCCGGTGATGGTGTCGCCGAACAGCGATCCGAGCACAATCTTTCCAGGCATGGTCGTCTCTCCCGTTGGTGCAATCGAACGCTCGATCCGAATGCACTACTCGTGAAGAGCGCCTGCGGATGCACCGCAGGTCCCTGAAAAGTCAGAATGGGAGAGCAGGCGCGCGAAACTTCCGCTCAGCAGAGCGCCGGCTCGGTCTCCCGGCGGAACGACCGGAACAGCTCGCCGACGCTGCGGGTGCCGGTCTCGACCAGGTCGAAGCGGCGGCCGAAGCGGATCCAGTCGACCATCAGCCCGACCATCAGGCAGGTCAGGGTGCTGGCCGCCACCTCAGGCGGCCAGGCCGGGCTCAGCCGGCCGGACTCCCGCGCCATGGTGAAGGCCCGGCTCATGGTCGCGCGCATGTGGTCATGCGCCTCGCGCTGCCGCGCCAGCGCCGCCAGCATCTCGCCGACATACTCGCAGCGGCAGGTCAGGATGGTGAACACCCGCTGGCGCTGCTCGTCCTCGGTCAGGGCGATGAAGCTCTCGACCATCGCCTGCTCGACCAGGCCCAGCGGGTCGGGATGGCCGTCGGCCATCGCCCGCTCGACGATATCCTCCGCCGGCAGCTTCACCCGCTCGTGCAGCGCCTCGAACAGCTCGACCTTGTTCTTGAAGTGCCAGTAGATGGCGCCGCGGGTCACCCCGGCGGCGTTGGCGATCAGCTCCAGCGAGGTGCGCGACACCCCGTCGACGAAGAACAGCCGCTCCGCTGCGTCCAGGATTTTCTGCCGGGTCTCTTCCGCCTCGGCCTTGGTGCGGCGTGCCATGTCCCTATTCCTCTCCCCCTTTTTGCTCTTTACATACGTCCGAGTATGTATATAAGTCCATCCCTGCGTGACGTCCCGGAGGCCCCGGGATGTGTGCGGCGCAAAAGAATCCGACATCGGGAAGGGGTTGTCGTGAGCTCAGCCATCCGGGATTCGGGGTGCCCCCCGACACTATTCCGTCGTTCCGGGGACCGGCTGCCGCGTCTCTCCCGATAACAAATCTTAATATGTCGGCTCGGCCTCCGCCATTGCCCGGGCGGCCAAGAGCAGGCATTCTGGGGATGCGCCGATATGGCGGTGTGGGGGCCGGGTGAAACGTCGAGGGGATCTTCCGCATCCCTGAAACATACATTCCAGAATGTATGTAAATCAATCCTGCGCTGTGGCCCGTCGTCCAAATTCGTTGTGCAGGGCAAAAAACTCTTAGGCAAAGGTGCGGTCACCGTGAGCAAGACGTCTTCTCTTCGCGCCGTCGCATTGGCCGTCACCCTGGCCGCCGCGCCGATTCTTGCATCTTGCAACGAAAACACCGGTGAAGCCCAGGCCCAGACGCAATCCGCGCCCCCGCCGCCAGAGGTGACGGTGCAGGAGGTGTCGGCCGGTCCGGTGCCGCTGACCTACACCTATGCCGCCCGGGTCTCGGCCTTCCGCGAGATCGAGGTGCGTGCCCGCGTCGGCGGCATCCTGCTGAAGCGCGACTACACCGAGGGTGCGCGGGTGGCGGAGGGGCAGGAGCTGTTCCGCATCGATCCCGCCACCTACCAGGCCGAGGTGGCGCGCGCCCAGGCCCAGCTGCAGCAGTCCCAGGCCCAGCTCGCCAACGACCGCATCAATGCCGACCGGGCGGCCAAGCTGTTCGCCGCCCGCGCCGGGTCGGAGCGCGACCGCGACGACGCCGCGGCCCAGGTCCGCACCGACGAGGCGGCGATGGCCGCCACCCAGGCGCAGCTGAAGACGGCGCAGCTCAACCTCGACTACACGACCGTGACGGCGCCGCTCGGCGGCATGACCAGCATCGAGGCGGTGCCGGAGGGCAGCCTGATCAGCGCCAACGGCCTGCTGACCCGGATCACCCAGCTCGACCCGGCCTATGTCAGCTTCTCCTTCAGCGACGCGGACTTCGCCGAGATCCGGCGGCTGCTCGACGAGGGCAAGGCCGACGGGCCGAAGGACCGCCGCTTCCCGGTGTCGGTCAAGCTCGGCGACGGGCGGACCTATGAGCATGGCGGCACCATCAACTTCACCGACAGCATCGTCGACGACCAGACCGGCACGATTCGCGCCCGGGCGATGCTGCCGAACGCCCAGGGCATCCTGATGCCGAACCAGTTCGTCCGGGTCACCGTCGGCGGCCTGGCGCTGAAGCAGGGCATCGTGGTGCCGCAGGTGGCGGTGATGCAGGGCCCGCAGGGTCCCTTCGCCTATGCCCTGGGCGAGGGCGACAAGGCCGAGGCGCGGCCGCTGACGCTCGGCCGCGAGGTCGAGGGCGGCTGGCTGGTCGAGGCCGGCCTGAAGGCCGGCGACCGGATCATCACCGAGGGCGTGATCAAGGTCCGGCCGGGCAGCCCGGTGCGCCCGTCCGCCGCCAAGGTGGCGCAGGTGGCCCCGTGATCTCCCGCTTCTTCATCGACCGGCCGGTCTTCGCGGCCGTCCTCTCGATCGTCATCACCCTGGCCGGCCTCGTGGCCATGCGGGTGCTGCCGATCGCGCAGTATCCGGAGATCGTGCCGCCCGAGGTGTCGGTCTCGGCCAGCTATTCCGGCGCCAGCGCCGAGACCGTGGCCCAGACCGTCGCCGCGCCGCTGGAGCAGCAGATCAACGGCGTCGACAACATGCTGTACATGCGGTCGACCAACACCGGCGACGGCACCATGACGCTGACCGTCACCTTCAAGATCGGCACCGATCCCGATCAGGCGACGATCAACGTCAACAACCGTGTCCAGCGCGTGCTGCCGACCCTGCCGCAGGAGGTGCAGCGCACCGGCGTCCGCGTCGACAAGCGCTCCAGCTCGATCCTGCAGGCGGTGATCCTGCGTGACGAGAGCGGGCAGTATGACCCGATCTACCTGAACAACTACGCGCTGCTGAACGTCATCGACGACCTCAAGCGCGTGCCCGGCGTCGGCGATGTCTCGCTGTTCGGCGCCGGCAAGGACTATTCGATGCGGATCTGGCTGCGGCCGGACAAGCTGGCGCAGTACAGCCTGACGCCCAGCGACGTCTCCGCCGCGATCCAGGAGCAGAACGCCCAGTTCGCCGCCGGCCGCTTCGGCGAGGAGCCGGACGCGAGCGGCCTCGCCTTCACCTATTCGGCCACCACCGACGGCCGCCTGCCGAACGCCGAGGCGTTCGAGAACATCATCCTGAAGTCCGACAGCAACGCGGCGACGCTGCGGCTGAAGGATGTGGCGCGGGTCGAGCTCGGCGCCCAGGCCTACAACTCCGCCGCCAACTATAACGGCAAGCCGGCCGCCGCGATCGGCATCTACCTGCAGCCCGGCGCCAACGCGCTGGAGACGGCGGAGGGGGTGAAGGCGCGGATGGAGGAGCTGAAGCCGGCCTTCCCCGACGGCATCACCTACGCCATCCCCTACGACACCACCCGCTTCGTCCAGGTCTCGATCGACGAGGTGATCAAGACCTTCATCGAGGCGATGGTCCTGGTCGTGCTGGTGGTCTTCGTCTTCCTGCAGAATCTGCGGGCGACGCTGATCCCGGTAATCGCGGTGCCGATCTCGATCCTCGGCACCTTCGCCGGGATGTACATCCTCGGCTTCTCGATCAACCTGCTGACGCTGTTCGGCCTGATCCTCGCCATCGGCATCGTCGTCGACGACGCGATCGTCGTGCTCGAGAATGTCGAGCGCATCATGCGCACCGAGAAGCTGCCGCCGAAGGAGGCGGCGCGGAAGGCGATGGACGAGGTCTCGGGCCCGGTCATCGCCATCGTGCTCGTGCTGTGCGCCGTGTTCGTGCCGGTCGCCTTCATGGGCGGGCTGGCGGGCGAGATGTACCGCCAGTTCGCCGTCACCATCGCGGTGTCGGTCACCATCTCCGGCATCGTCGCGCTGACGCTGACCCCGGCGCTCTGCGCCCTGATCCTGAAGCCCGGCCACCGCGAGCCGGCGCTGCCGTTCCGCTGGTTCAACCGGGTGTTCGACGGCATCACCTCGGCCTACACCGTCGGGGTGCGCTTCTTCCTCAAGCGCTTCGTCATCGGCCTCTTGCTGTTCGCCGGCATCGCCGGGATGGCGGGCTACCTGTTCCAGAAAATCCCGGGCTCGCTGGTGCCGGACGAGGACCAGGGCTACCTGATCGTCGCCGCCTTCCTGCCGCCCGCGGCCTCGCTGGAGCGGACCGAGAAGGCGCTGTCCGAGGCGACCCGGAACATCCTGCAGCACCCGGCGGTCAGCGAAAGCATCGACGTGCCCGGCTTCGACCTGCTGTCGGCGGCGCAGAAGACCTATGGCGGTGTCGTCTTCGTGCCGCTGAAGGACTGGTCGCAGCGCACCGACCCGGCGATGGACGCGCGCAACCTGCCGGGACCCTTCATGGGCATGAACGCCGGCATCAAGGACGCGATGGTGCTGGCCTTCAACCCGCCGCCGATCATGGGCATGAGCACCACCGGCGGCTTCGAGGCCTATATCCAGGACCGCACCGGCGCCGGCTATCCGGCCCTGGCCCAGGCGACGCAGACGCTGGTCGAGGCCGCGGCCAAGCGGCCGGACCTGGCCGGCGTGCGGTCGATGTTCAACATCGCCATCCCGCAGTACAAGCTCGACGTCGACCGCGAGAAGGCGCGGGCGCTGGGCGTGCCGATCTCGTCGATCTTCGACGCCATGCAGGCCACCTTCGGCAGCCTCTACGTCAACGACTTCACCCTCTACGGCCGCAATTACCGGGTCAGTCTGGCGTCGGAGGGCAGCTTCCGCCAGCGGCCGGAGGATCTGAAGCAGGTCTTCGTCCGCGCCGACAGCGGCGCCATGATCCCGATCGACGCGCTGGTGAAGAGCCGGCGGGTCGTCGGCCCCGACCAGGTCGAGCGCTTCAACATCTTCCCGGCGGCGAAGATCATGGGCGGCCCGGCCCCGGGCTTCTCCTCCGGCCAGTCGATCGCGGCGATGGAGCAGCTGGCCAAGGAGGTCCTGCCGCAGGGCTATGCCCTGGCCTGGACCGGCTCGGCCTTCCAGGAGCAGTCGACCGGCGGCTCCGGCAACCAGGCGCTGCTGTTCGGCCTGGTCATGGTGTTTCTGATCCTGGCGGCGCAGTACGAGCGCTGGTCGCTGCCGATCGCGGTGCTGACGGCCGTGCCCTTCGCCCTGTTCGGGGCGCTGGTCGCGGTCTGGCTGCGCGGGCTGCAGAACGACGTCTACTTCCAGATCGGCCTGGTCACGCTGATCGGCCTCGCCGCCAAGAACGCGATCTTGATCGTCGAGTTCGCGGTCTTGAAGCGCGAGGAGGGGATGAGCGCGGTCGACGCGGCGATGGAGGCGGCGAAGCTGCGCTTCCGGCCGATCGTGATGACCTCGCTGGCCTTCATCCTGGGCTGCCTGCCGCTGGCCATCGCCAGCGGCGCCGGCTCGGCCAGCCGCCATTCGATCGGCACCGGCGTGATCGGCGGCATGCTCGCCGCCACCGTCATCGCCACCTTCTTCATCCCGATGTTCTACCGGCTGATCGCCTGGCGCGATCGCAAGCAGCCGGCAACGAAAGCGGGGCCCGCCTTCCCCCAGGCGGAGCATCCGTGAGACGGGGCCGCCCCACGGCCCCGTCTCGGTCCCGCTCAGCAGCAGGGTGCGGACCTTGTCGACATCGTTGGCGTCGACCGCCCGGATCAGCTCCGGCGCCCGGCGCAGCACGTCGATCTCGGCCGCGGCCGGGCCGCTGAGGGTGAGAAGCAGCGCCGCGGCCGCTGCGGCGCAGATGCCTCGTCTCATCTCGATCCTCCGGCAGGCCCGTCTGCCACGCGGGCTCGGGCGCGAGCTTATACCGCGCCTTGCGGCCGGACCAGCCGGTTGGCCCTCGCGGCGCAGCTGGACTATTCTCTGCCGACGCCGCCATCGCTGTCAGCAGTGAGTCCCGCCATGACCGAGACATCTCCCCTGCCCAGCCTGCCCCGCCTCGGGCAGGTGGCCCCGCCCTTCGAAGCCGAGACCACCCATGGGCGCCTGGCGCTCGAGGATTTCCGCGGCAGCTGGGTCGTGTTCTTCTCGCACCCGGCCGACTTCACCCCGGTCTGCACCACCGAGTTCGTCGCCTTCGCCCGGATCGCCCCGGCGCTGAAGGAGCGCGGGGTCGAGCTGCTGGGCCTGTCGATCGACAGCATCTACGCCCACCTGGCCTGGACCAAGCGGATCGAGGAGCTGTTCGGCACCAGGATCCCGTTCCCGGTGATCGCCGACGGCGACCGCAAGGTGGCGACGCTCTACGGCATGATCATGCCGGAGCAGTCGGGCACCGAGACCAGCCGCTGCGTCTTCGTCATCGACCCCACCGGAGTGGTGCGGGCAATGATCTACTATCCGCTGACCACCGGCCGGAACATCGACGAGATCCTGCGCCTGGTCGACGCGCTGCAGACCACCGACAAGCACAAGGTCGCGACCCCGGCCGACTGGCGGCCGGGCGGCAAGGTGATCGTCCCCGCGCCGCGCACCATCGAGGACGCCGACGCCCGGGCCAAGGGCGGGTATGCCTACACCGACTTCTGGTATTGCGAGACCGAGGTGAAGGGCTGACCCGGTCTGGACATGGCCTGCATCAACCCCGACGGCACGCTGACCGAGGTGGCGAAGCGCAGCCTCACCCTGCTCGCCGTCCCGTACACCGCGGCAGGGCTGGCCGAGGCCGCCGGCCTGCCGCTCTGGCGGGTCCGCGCCACGTTGCGCGAGACCGGCCGGGCGAAACTGGTCGCCTGTCTCGACCCCGACGCCGCCGATCCGTCCTGGCGGCTCACCGAGCTTGGCGTCGAGGCGTTGGAGCTGAGCCAGGATTGATTGGGCTTTACTGATACATCACAATGGGATAAGGGTCTGAGTTGAAGCACTATATAAGCCCGGCCGGTGCGGCGGAGCATTTCAGATTCTGTCGGCGGGGCTTCTGCGCTAAAGTGCGGTCGATGGATCTGCGGGGGTACCGATGAGGATGATGAAGGGTTTTGCCGCGGCCGCGTTGGCCGCCATGGCGTTGGCGGCCTGCCAGGAGGCGCCGCCGCCGAAGCCACAGACGGGGGGGCTGTTCCCCGATGTCGGCAACTACCAGCCGGTGAACCTGCCGGCGAAGGCACAGTTGACGCCGACCGAGGTGCGCTACGACCTGCTGGTCAAGCTGCAGACCGAGATGATGGTCACCGGGCTGAGCTGCAAGGAAGAGTTCAAGGATCCGATCATCTTCCGGACCTTCAGCCAGTGGGTGGTCAACAACGACGACCGCATCCTGGAGACCCAGGACAAGCTCGGCCGGCTGCTGGGCAAGTACAACAAGGGCAACGGTCAGCGCCTGTTCGACACCTATCGCACCAAGATGGCGAACGACGAATCCCAGCGCATGCAGCGGATGACTCAGACCGCTTACTGCCTGGCGCGCCAGGACCAGTTCGCCGAGGTGGTCAAGTACACCCCGCAGCAGCTGGACGAGTATCTGAACAAGACCTACGAGATGCTGCACACACGCTACAACGAGGTCGGGGCGAAGACCCAGACCGCGGCGGCGCCGGCCGACAAGGCGGCAGCTCCGGCCGTCAAGCCGAAGAAGCCGTAAGCACCAGTTTTCTCTTTTGCGGATCCATCCGGAAGGGGCCGCGCGAGCGGCCCTTTTTCGTCTCTGATCCACATCGACCCGATAGTCTTCCCATCGCGACTTGCCGAAACATTCTGTCGCTGGTATCAAGAACCTCCCGTCCGTCGCGGCGGGGTGAACGGCGTCCACAAAAACGGCAGAGGGGAGTTGCAGTGACATCGCCACGCACCGTCAGCTCCCCGGACCTCCGTCACTAGGTAGGTCCGCTTCCGTGCTCCCGGCTGGTCTGGCCCCGGGGGCCTCCGGACCCTCGCCGAGGACGCCCAAGGGCCTTCACCGCCCGGGCGCCCCGTTCAGAAACCATCAGATCGCCGTCGGTGCCGGGCCTCGCCCTCGCCGACTCGCCTGAACCGTTCAGCCGGGAGGATGCCGCTTCGGCGGTGTCGGAACGACCGTGGCGCCAGACCAGACCACCAACCAGAATCCTCTGCTGCGCGTGCTGCGCTTCAGCTACGGCCATTGGCGCCGTCATCCGCTGCCGATCACGGCGGCGATCGGCGGCGTGCTGGCCTCGACCGCGATCGACGTCGTGCTGCCGGTGTTCGCCGGCCACATGGTCGACGCCATCGCCTCCGGCCCCGGCGGCTACGACGCGGCGCTGCAGGCGCTGCTGACCATCGTCGCGCTCGGCATCGTCTATGTGGCGCTGCGCGACACGGTGTTCCGCGCCATCATCCGGCTGACCACCCGGGTCATGCAGGCGATGACGCAGGAGGCGTTCTGGCGCGTCCAGCGCTTCTCCACCGACTGGCACGCCAACGCCTTCGCCGGCGCCACGGTCCGCAAGATCAACCGCGGCACCTGGGCGATGGACCTGCTGAACGACGTGATCCTGGTCGAGCTGCTGCCATCGATCCTGGTCCTGCTCGGCGCCACCGCGCTCCTGGCGGCGCGCTGGCCGCTGATGGGTGCGGCGGTGGCGTGCGGCGTCGCCGTGTTCATGCTGGTCAGCCTGGTGCTGGTGCTGCGCTACGTCGCCCCGGCGGCGCGGCTGGCCAATGAGATGGATTCGAAGCTGGGCGGGAACCTGGCGGATTCGATCGGCTGCAACGCCGTGGTGAAGACCTTCGGCGCCGAGCGCCGCGAGGACAGCTTCATCGCCCGCACGGTCGAGATCTGGCGCCAGCGCACCATCCGCACCTGGCATCGCGGCACCAATTCCGGCACCACCCAGAACCTGTTGATGGTGGGGCTGAACGGCATGGTGCTGGGCATCGGCCTGTGGCTGTGGGGCCGCGGCATGGCGACGCCGGGCGACATCGCCTACATCCTCGGCACCTACGCCCTGATCCACGGCTATCTGCGCGGCGTCGGCATGCATGTCCGCAACCTGCAGCGTGCGGTCAACGACATGGAGGAGCTGGTCGACTTCATGGACCAGCCGCTCGGGGTCGAGGACCGGCCGGCGGCGCCGGCGCTCGAGGTCGGGGCCGGCCGGATCGACTTCGACGCCGTCACCTTCCGCTACCAGGGGCAGAGGGAGCCGATCTATGACGGCTTCACCCTGACCATCGCCCCGGGCGAGCGGATCGGCCTGGTCGGCCATTCCGGCAGCGGCAAGAGCACCTTCGTCAAGCTGGTGCAACGCCTGTACGACCTGAACGGCGGCGCCATCCGCATCGACGGCCAGGACGTCGCCGGGGTGACGCAGGAGAGCCTGCGCCGGCAGATCGCCCTGGTGCCGCAGGAGCCGGTGCTGTTCCACCGCTCGCTGGCGGAGAACATCGCCTATGGCCGGCCCGACGCGACGATGGAGCAGATCGTCGACGCGGCGACGCAGGCCTATGCCCACGACTTCATCGCCCGCCTGCCGCAGGGTTACGAGACGATGGTCGGTGAGCGCGGGGTGAAGCTGTCGGGCGGTGAGCGCCAGCGCGTCGCCCTGGCCCGCGCCATCCTGGCCGACGCCCCGGTCCTGATCCTGGACGAGGCGACATCCAGCCTGGACAGCGTGTCGGAATCGCTGATCCAGGCGGCGGTGGAGAAGCTGATCGTCGGCCGCACCACGATCATCGTCGCGCACCGGCTGTCGACCGTGCAGAAGGTCGACCGCATCCTGGTGTTCGACCGTGGCCGGATCGTCGAGCAGGGCACCCATGCCGAGCTGGTGAAGCGCGAGGGCGGCCATTACCGCGAGCTGTTCGAGCACCAGGCGATGGGGCTGATCGACGGCCAGGAGGCGGCGTAAGCCGCCTCCAACCGTCCCTAGCCGCCCTCGGCCGACGGCAGGCGGGCGGCGAACTCCGCCGCCAGCCAGTCGATGAACACCCGGACCCGCGGCGACAGCTGCCGGCTGTGCGGATACAGCACATAGACCGGCGAGGGGGCCGGCGGCGTGCCGGCCAGCACCTCGACCATGGTGCCGGCCGCCATGTCCTCGAACAGGCGGTAGCGCGGCAGCTGGATCAGCCCCAGCCCCAGCCGGCCGGCGGCGAAGTAGATCTCGGCGCCCGCCGCCGACACCGTCACCGGCAGCGTCACCTCGCGCCGGGCGCCGTCGACCGTGAACTCCAGCGGCAGCAGGGCGCCGGTGGCGGAGGACAGGAAGCCGACCATGCGGTGGCCGTCGAGTTCGTCCGGCCTCCGCGGCATGCCGAACCGTTCCAGATAGGCCGGGCTGGCGAAGGTGCCTTCCGACAGCATCGCGATGCGCCGCCCGATCAGCGCGCTGTCGGCGGGGTGTCCGACCCGCAGCACGCAGTCCACGCCCTCGCGCACCAGGTCGACGAAGCGGTCGCCCTCGCCGAAATGCAGCCGGATCTCCGGGTATTCCTCCAGGAAGCGCGGCAGGCCCGGCATCATGAAGGACCGGGCCAGGATGCCGTGCACGTTCACCCGCAGCAGCCCCTTGGGCTTGGCGCCGGTGAAGGCGGCCTCGGCCTCCTCGATATCGGCCAGGATCGACAGGCAGCGCTGGTAATAGGCCTCGCCGTCCAGCGTCGGCCGGACCTGCCGGGTGGTGCGCTGCAGCAGCCGCACGCCCAGCCGCGCCTCCAGCTGCTTGACCCCCTCGGTGGCGGTCGAGCGCGGCAGGCCGAGATCCTGCGCCGCGAGCGAGAAGCTGTGCCGCTCGACCACCCGCAGGAACAGTCGCATCGCGTCCAGCCGGTCCATGGCTATTGTTCCCGAATTCCGAATGATGATGCCAGATCAAAGCAGATTATCCGGAAACGGATAAGGTCCATCTTTCCGTCACCGACACGATGTCGGGGAGGAGGACAAGATGAGCGAACGGAACACCACGGGCGTGCCCGGTAAGGTCGCAATCGTCACCGGCGCCTCGCGCGGCATCGGTGCCGCGATCGCCGAGCGGCTCGGCCGGGACGGCTTCACCGTCGTCGTCAACTATGCCGGCAATGCCGAGGCCGCCGAGGCCCTGGCCCGCGGCATCGAGCAGGCCGGCGGCCGCGCCCTGACCGCCCAGGCCGACGTCGCCGACCCGGCCGCGGTGCGCCGCATGTTCGAGGCGGCCGAGACCGCCTTCGGCGGCGTCGACGTGGTGGTGAACAACGCCGGCATCATGCAGCTGGCGCGGATCGCCGACACCGACGACGCGCTGTTCGACAAGACGGTCGCGATCAACCTGAAGGGCACCTTCAACATGCTGCGCGAGGCCGCCAAGCGGCTGCGCGACGGCGGCCGGATCATCAGCATCTCGACCAGCGTCGTCGGCACCAAGCTGGAGACCTACGGCGTCTACACCGCGACCAAGGCGGCTGTGGAGACGCTGACCGGCGTCCTGGCGAAGGAGCTGCGCGGCCGCTCCATCACCGTCAACGCCGTGGCCCCGGGCCCGGTCGGCACCGAGCTGTTCTTCCACGGCAAGTCGCCGGAGCTGGTCGAGCGCTTCGCCAAGGCGGTGCCGCTGGAGCGGCTGGGCACGCCGCAGGACGTCGCCGCGGCCGTGTCCTTCCTGGCCGGCCCGGACGGCGGCTGGGTCAACGGCCAGGTCCTGCGCGCCAATGGCGGCCTCGTCTGACCGACCCTGCATTCCCGGAGAGAACCCATGAGCAACGTCATCGTCGTCACCGGCGCGTCCAGCGGCTTCGGCCTGATGGCCGCCCGCGCTTTGGCCCATGCCGGCCACACCGTCTATGCCAGCATGCGCGACACCGCCGGCCGCAACGCGCCGCAGGTGGCCGAGGTCCAGGCCTATGCGAAGGAGCACGGCGTCGACCTGCGCACGGTCGAGCTCGACGTCGCGTCGCAGCCCTCGGCCGATGCGGCGATCGCCCGGATCATCGCCGATAACGGGCGGCTCGACGTCGTCGTCCACAATGCCGGCCACATGGTCTACGGCCCGGCCGAGGCCTTCACGCCGGAGCAGCTGGCCCAGCTCTACGACATCAACGTGCTGAGCACGCAGCGGGTCAACCGCGCCGCCCTGCCGCAGCTGCGCCAGCAGGGCAAGGGGCTGCTGGTCTGGGTTTCGTCCAGCAGCTCGCGCGGCGGCACGCCGCCCTATCTGGCGCCATATTTCGCCGCCAAGGCGGGGATGGACGCGCTGGCCGTCAGCTATGCCGGCGAGCTGGCGCGCTGGGGCATCGAGACCTCGATCATCGTGCCCGGCGCCTTCACCAAGGGCACCAACCACTTCGCCCATTCCGGCACGCCGGCCGACACGGCGCGGGCCGAGGAATACGCCAAGGGCCCGACCGCCGATTTCGGCGAGGTCGCCTTCAAGGGCCTGGCGGCGCTGGAGCCGGCCGACGCCGACCCGCAGGCGGTGGCGGACGCCATCGTCAAGGTGGTCGACACCCCGTTCGGCAAGCGCCCGTTCCGAGTCCATATCGACCCGTCGCAGGACGGCGCCGAGGTCGTCAACGGCGTCGCCGATCGGGTGCGGGCCGAGCTGCTGCGGCGGATCGGGCTCGAGGACATCCTGACGCCGCGGTCGATCGGCTGAGCGCCGGCCAGATCGGCCTGGACGGGACCGGCGGCAGCGGTATCGTGCGGAAGCCGATAACGAAGCCGCAGCCCGATCCGGGCCGATCCGACGGAGGACCAATGCCCGACATCCGCATTCTCGCCAGCGGCCTCCAGTTCCCCGAGGGGCCGGTGGCGGAGGCCGACGGCTCCGTCCTGCTCGTCGAGATCCAGCGCGAGACCGTCAGCCGGGTCCGGCCCGACGGCACGGTCGAGGTGGTGGCGCAGCTCGGCGGCGGTCCCAACGGTCTCGCGCTGGGGCCGGACGGCGCGCTCTATGTCTGCAACAACGGCGGCTTCCTGTTCCATCACGACGGCGGCTTCAACCGCATGCGCCGCGGCGTGCATCCGCACTACACCAGCGGCCGGATCGAACGCCTCGACCTCGCCACCGGCGAGGTCCGCACCCTCTATGATCGCTGCGGCGACCACCCGCTGCGCGGCCCGAACGACATCGTTTTCGACCGGTCGGGCGGCTTCTACTTCACCGATTACGGCAAGCATCGCGAGCGCGAGCGGGACTATGGCGGGCTGTATTACGGCCGGGCCGACGGGTCGCGCATCGTCGAGGTCGCCTATCCGATGGAGACGCCGAACGGCGTCGGCCTGTCGCCGGACGATTCGGTCGTCTATGTGTCGGAGACCGAGACCGGCCGCCTCTGGGCCTTCGACCTCGAGGCGCCGGGGCAGCCGAAGCGGCACCCGTTTCCGTCGCCGCATGGCGGCCGGCTGGTGTGCGGCCTGCCGGGCTACCAGCGCTTCGACAGCCTGGCCGTCGATGCCCGGGGCAACATCTGCGTCGCCACGCTGATCACCGGCTGCATCACCGTGATCGCCCCGGACGGCACCGTGCTGGACCAGGTGATGCTGCCGGACGATCCGATCGTGACCAACATCTGCTTCGGCGGGCCGGACCGGAGGACCGCCTACATCACCCTGTCCGGCACCGGGCGGCTGGCGGCGATGGAATGGCCGGAGCCGGGAAGCCCGCTGGCCTTTTCCCGATAGGGTTCAAGGCACCCCGGCCAGCGCCTCCGCCCCGATCGGCCGGAACGGCGCCGGGCGGCCGTGGAAGCGGGTGGCGAGAGTGGAGACCTGATCCGCATCCCCGGTGGTGAAGAACAGCGGCGGTGTTTCGGCCCCGCCGGCGGTGTCGAATTCCGGGTGGCGCTGCAGATAGGCCTTCAGGCTGCGGGCGGTGATGTCGGGCTGGGACAGCATCTCGACGCCCGGCGGCAGCGTCTCGGCGAACAGGCCGGCGACCAGCGGGTAGTGGGTGCAGCCCAGGATCACCGCGTCCGGCGGCACGCCCTTGAGCTGCCGCATCAGCAGGGCCGAATAGCGCCGCACGGCGCGGCGCAGCACCGGCTCCGGCGCCGCCCGCTCGATCAGCGTCACCAGCACCGGGCAGGCCTGCTGCACCACCGTGATCTCGGGCGCGCGCTTGCCGATCTCCTCGACGAAGGCGCCGGTCCGCACCGTGTGGCGGGTGGCGAAGATGGCGACCGTGCGCGGCTCGCCGCGATGCCGGCCGGTGCGGATGTCGGCCATCCAGGGCACGCCGGTGATCGCCTCCACCATCGGCACCAGCACGCCGATCACCCGCCGGTCGGGATGGTGCTGCGGCAGCCAGCTCTGCTGCAGCCGGCGCAGCCCGGTGGCTGCGGCGGTGTTGCAGGCCAGGACCACCAGTCGGCAGCCCAGGCCGAACAGCCGCTCCACCGCCGCCACGGTCAGGCGGTAGATCTCCTCCGGCTCGCGGTTGCCGTAGGGGGCGTGGCCGTGGTCGCCGAGATAGAGGAAGCGCTGCTGCGGCAGGTGCCGGGTCAGCGCCTGCAGCACCGTCAGCCCGCCATGTCCCGAATCGAAAACCCCGATCATCCGCATCCCCGTGATCCTGCCCAGGCGGTAGCGGATGTCGAGGGCATTCTCAAGGCGTTCGGGCCGCCCGCGGTTGACCGCGGCCCGGCCCGCCGATAGCCTGCCGGCATGATCCGTCGTCCTCGCCCCGCTCCGCGATACGGTGCCCCGCCCTTCTGAGGCGGCGGGGACGATGTTTCATGCCCATCCCATGCCGCCGGTTCCGGCGGCATTTCCATGTGGGGTCTCCGGAGCCGTGCGGCGCCATCAGGAGACCCGACATGCCGCCCATCTTTATCCGCCCGGCCCGTCCGGACGAGCACGCCGCCCTCTGCGTCCTGTTCGCCGAGCTCGACCGCTTTCACCGCGAGATCCGGCCCGATCTCTTCGTCGAGCCGGAGGGCCCGGTGCGCAGCCCGGAGCTGGTCGCCGGCCTGATCGCGGGGCCCGGCAGCGCCATCCTGGTCGCCGACGACGGCGGCGCCCTGGCCGGCCTCGCCACGCTGATCGAACGGACGGTCGCGGCCAATGCGGTCCGGCCGGAGCGCCGCATCGCCGAGATCGACAATCTGGTGGTGATGCCGGGCCACCGCCGCCGCGGCATCGCCGGGCTGCTGCTGCGCCATGCCGAGGACTGGGCGCGGGGCCGCGGCATCGGCACCCTCGAGCTCGGCGTCTGGGAGTTCAACGTCGGGGCCGTGGCCTGCTACGAGGCGGCCGGCTTCGCGCCGACCACCCGCCGCCTGAGCAAGGCCGTGGCGCCGCCTTAGCCGGGCTGCGTCCGGCCGCGCCACCGCCGTCTCAAGGCGACGGCGGTTCGCCGAATCGGCCGCGCAATCCCTCCGCGAAGGCCGAAAGCGCGTTGGCGAGCTGGTGTGCGACTGCGGGCGGCGGGAGCGGCAGTTTGAGGCTTCGTGTCCCCGTGGTCGGATCGTGCTCGATCCAGGGATGCGCTGGCGCATCCGCATCCTTCGTTGCCGCCACGGCCGCGACGAGCTGCACCGCCATCTGCGCCAGGGCCTGCCAGGGGTCGGCGTGCGATCCATGCGGCGGGGCCGCATCGGCCTTCGCAGGCGCGACCGCGATCCCGGCCCCCATTTCCTCCGCGGCTTCGGCGGCTTCGGCAGCGTCGACGCCGTCCACGCCCGCCACGGCTCCGGCCTCCTCGGCCGGCGTTACGGTTTCGCCCTGGCCCATCTGCCCGGTGACGGATTCCACATCCTTCATGAATCGGGTGAGGCGCGAGCCGCCGAGCGAGATGCTGCTGGCGCCGCCGTCGAGAATTCCGGCCGACAGGGACCGCTTGAAGGCCAGCACCGACAGCATGCCCTCCTCGATGGTTCCTTTCGCCACGAAATTGATCACCCGAACCGGCCGCGTCTGGCCCATGCGGTGGATCCGCGCGATACGCTGCTCGAGCAGCGCCGGATTCCACGGCAGGTCGAAATTCACCAGGGTCGAGGCGTGCTGTAGATTGAGGCCGGAGGCGCCGGCATCGGTCGACAGGAACACCCGGCACGCCGGATCGTCGCGGAACCGCTCGATCAGGGCCGGACGCTTCTCCGACGGCACGCCGCCATGGAAGCTGACATAGCCGATCCCCTGCGCTTCGAGGCGCCGGATGACGATGTCGTGGCTGCGCGTCCATTGCGAGAACACCACCGCCTTGGCGTCCGGGTCCGCGAACAGATCGGCGAACAGCGCCGCCAGTTCGTCGGCCTTGACCCCGTGATCGGTTTCCCGATCGAGGAGATAGGTGCTGTTGCACGACATGCGCATGTTCTGGAGAGCGCAGGTCAGTCGCCGTTGATCCTTGTCCGACAGAAACTTCATCCTGCGCCAACGCTGGATGATGCGGGCCACCGAGTCGGCATTCTCCTGGTGATGGGCCATCTGCCCTTCGGTCATCGGGACCAGGAGAGTCTGGTCGGTCCGGCTCGGCAATTGCCGCAGCACCTCGGATTTGCGCCGGCGGATCATGACCGGCGCCAAGGTCTGGCCGATCTTCTCGAGCCCGTCATAGCCCGTGACCCGGCCTCCCTCATCCTTGACCTGATGCTCGTAGAGCAGCTTCCAGATCGGCCCCAGCCGGTATTGATCGATGAACTGGACGATCGAAACCAGCTCTTCCAGCTTGTTTTCCAGGGGCGTGCCGGTCAGCACGATCGCATAAGGGCTGTCGATTCGCTTCAGGGCGCGGGCGGCGATGGTGTTCCAGTTCTTCACCCGCTGCGCCTCGTCGACGATCACGAGATCCGGCTCCCAGTCGGCGATCAGGTCGAGATCGGGCGCCAGCCTCTCGTAATTGGTGATCTTGCAGAAGTCGTCGAGGGCGTAGTCCTTCCGGCGTTGCGCCCGGCCGCCGCCGATGACCCGCGCCGCGGTCTCGTCCCGCCGGCCGGAGAAGCGCAGAATCTCGCTCTGCCATTGGTATTTCAGCGAGGCCGGGCAGACCACCAGCACCTTCGCCAGGCCGAAATGGCGCGCCAGGATTTCCATGGCCGCGATCGCCTGGATCGTCTTGCCCAATCCCATTTCGTCGCCGATCAGCGCCCGCCCGGCCCGGACCGCGAACAGCGCGCCTTCGGCCTGGTAGGGATAGAGCGGCACCTGCAGCAGGTTCGAGAACCCGGGATCGGCAGCGCCTTTCGGGAACAGCTGCTCGAGCCGTTCGGCGCGCCGAACGGCGTCGCGCCGTCCGGCGATGAAATCGAGGGCATCGTCATAGGCCCGCAACTCGTGCCCGCTGTTCGAGGCGGCGGCCAGGAAGGCTTCGATTTCGCCGAAGCGGTCATCCCGCAGCACCCCGCCCTGTCCGGTGTCGAACAGGCCTTCCGCTGCTTCGGCCACCTGCTGCGGACAATCCGTTCCGGCCCGGAAATAGATGCGGCGGCCGCCGTCGTTGCGCAGATACAACTCGGAAAACGCCGGCCGGTAGCCGCGCGCGAACGCGGTCTTCGCCCCGCGCTTCTGCGCCAACTGAGCCAGCGTGAACTCGATGTGCTTGCAGGTGCCCAATTCATTGGTCGTGTAGTCGGGGCAGCTGCAGTAGTTGCCGCCGGGACCCGGTCCTCGGATGACCACGCGGTAACTCGACCTCGAAACCGGATTGCCAATCCGGAATTCGGAGAAGAACGGCTCGTTCGTCAGGTTTTCGAGCGTGAAGGCCTGCTCGCGGCCGAATTGGCGGCGCAAAGCCCGCTGCCATTCCACCGGCGACAGATCGGCGGGCTGCAGGGTGCGCGAGAGTTTCGCTTCTTTGCGTGGCTTGGCCACGGGCTTCGGGGCTCGTCGCGTGGCGGTCATGGATGTCCGGTCGGTTCGGCGGGATGAGGGGCTATTCGGGTGAAGGGGCAGACTTTATCCGATCTCGCCCCCGCCAGTCTTCAAGGCTCTGGCCCCAGATCTCGACCTTGGCGTCGATCGGCGCCGGCAGCCGGTCCAGGCCGCGGAAGCGCGAGCCGAGCCGGCGCGCCACCGCCTTGGACGGCTCGTTCTCCGACGCGATGCAGTGGATCACCTCGGTCCAGCCGAGATGGTCGAAGGCCCAGTCGATCGTCGCCGAGGCGCCTTCGGTGGCGTAGCCCTTGCCCCAGGCGGCGCGACACAGGGTCCAGCCGACCTCGGTGCCCGGCCAGCCCTCCGGCTGCCAGGGGCCGAGCCGGCCGATCCAGCGTCCGGTCGTCTTCTCGATCACCGAGAAATTGGCGAAGCCCTGGATCGTCCACGCGCCGGCCATGGTGAGGAAGCCGCGCCAGGCCACGGTGCGCAGTTGCACGCCGCCGATGAAGCGCGCGGCCTCCGGATCGGCCATCAACTCGGCCCAGCCGTCGAAATCCTCGGCCCTGGGTGGGCGCAGGATCAGCCGGGCGGTCTCCAGCACCGGTGCGGGCTCCGGGGTCGGCATGGGCGCCTCCTGAATCGGGAAGGCGCAGCAAAGACCGATCCCGGCCGGCCGGTCAAGCGGCCGGCCTATCGCGCGACCAGCGTATGCACGCCCGGCGGCAGCCCGATCCGTTCCCCGGTGGGCTCGAGCACCGGCGTGTCCTCGGTCGAGATCCGCCAGACCTCGACGGCGCCGCCGGGGCTGCCGTCGCGGGTGCGGTTGACACCCACGAACAGGGTCCGGCCGTCGCGGTCGAAGGCCAGGCCCTGCGGCAGGACCGCGGCGATCGGCCAATCGCCATGTGGCGTGAGCCGGCCGGTCCCGCCGTCCAGTTCGTAGAGGCTGAGCGACGCCTCGCGGGTCCAGTCGGGGGAGCCGTCCGGCTTTCCCGTTCCGCGCAGATTCGAGGTCACCAGGAAGCGGCCGTCCGGGCTGAAGGCGATGGTCTCCGATCCCCAGCCGCCCAGGGCGATATGCGGGACAGTGTGGCGCGCCGCATCGCCGTCGCTGCCGGGCTCGGCCAGGCGGATGGTCGTCAGGATGCCTTCGCGCACCCCGAAGAAGCCTTGCGTGTCGACGCCCCATTGCAGGTCCGAGGTGACGTAGAACCGGCCGTCCGGCGAGAAGCGGCCGACGAAGGGGAACTTGTTGGTCTGCACCCGATTGCCCCATGGGCGCATCGCTGCGACCGACCCGGCGGCGTCCCGCTCGATCGCGTAGAAGGCCACCTGGGCGCGGTCGACCAGGTTGACGGCGATGTGGCGGCCGCCGGGGTGCCACTGCACCCAGGTGGATTTCAGCGGGATGAAGCCGCCCGACGGCGGCAGGTCGAGACCGAACCGCGTCACCGCGCCGAAGCGGCCGTCCCGCACCGGGATGAAGGAAAGCTCGCGGTCGGCATCGGTGGTGACGGCGACGATCAGGCCGCCATCGGGGCTGAGGTGGATCGCCTGCGGCCGGGTCCCGATCTTGACCTGGTCGATGACCGCGGGATCGCGGCCCGGCCGGATGTCGACCGAGCGGAGGCCGGTGCCGGGCACCAGCTCGCTCAGCTTCGTCATCCCGGGCGAGCGTGGCCGGAACGTCTCGGCGACGAAGGCGAAGCGGCCGTCCGGGGACAGGTCGAGCGATCCCGGCGGCCCGTTGGTCGAGTTCGAGACCTCCAGCGGTCTCGCGCTGAGCCGGCCTTCGGCGCCGGAGATCAGGGACAGCGTGTCGCGGTGACGCGGATCGGCCGGCCCGAGATCGCCGGTCTCGTAGACGGTCGGCACCATGTCGGTGTCGGACAGGGCGGCCAGGATGCTGCCGGGGGCGTCCTGCGCGCCGGAGGGACCCGAGGGCACGAGCAGGCTGAGGGCGGCAAGCACGAGATGCGGTCGCATGCGGTGGTTCTCCCGTCGAAGCGGGCGCAGTGGTCTCATGTTGACCGATATTCTTCCAATCGATATCCGCTATCTGCCTATTCCTCAGGGAAATACAGTGAGGCGCCCATGAACCTCGCCGCCGTCGATCTCAACCTGCTGGTCGCCTTCGATGCGCTGCTCGGCGAGGGCAGCGTCAGCGCGGCGGCGGAGCGGATCGGGCTCAGCCAGCCGGCGATGAGCAAGCGCCTGGCCCATCTGCGCCGCCTGTTCGGCGACGATCTGTTCGTGCGCCATGCCGAGGGGGTCCGCCCCACCGAGCGGGCGCTGGACCTGGCCGACCCGATCCGGGCGGCGCTGCGCCAGATCGAGGACGCGTTGGGCGGCCTCGGGCGCTTCCAGCCGGTGCGGTCGGGCCGGGTGTTCCGGATCGCGGCCACCGATCACATCGCCGCCGTCCTGATGCCCGGCGTCATGGCCCGGCTGCGGGCCGAGGCGCCGAAGGTCTCGGTCATCCTGCGCGCCCTGCACCGGCAGGATATGGTCGAAGCGCTCGAGAAGGGTACGGTCGACCTCGCCCTGACCATCCTGCCGGATGCCCCGGCGACGATCCGGCGTGCGCCGCTGTTCCCCGTGCGCTGGGTCTCCCTGGTCTCCGCGGACCATCCCGAGGTCCGGGACGAGCTGACGCTGGAGCTCTACCTGAAATACCCCCATCTGCTGGTCACCCATGTCGGCGACCTGAAGGGGGCTGTCGACCGGATCCTCGACGATCGCGGCCTGAAGCGGCAGGTGGCGATGAGCCTGCCCTACGCGCTGGCGGTGCCGCGCATCATCGCCGGCACGGACATGATCTCGACCCTGTCCACGCGCGTCCTGCGCATGGCGGAGTGGCCGGGCGTCCGCGCCTTTCCCCTGCCGTTCGACCATTCGGGCTATGACGAGACGATGCTCTGGCATCGGCGGAACGACAGCGATCCGGGCCATGGCTGGCTGCGGCGCCTGTTGGCGGATGCGGGCGGCGGGCTGGCGGGCGGCTAGCGTTCCGTCGCGGTGCCGAGGTCGGGGGCGGCGAAGCTGTGCAGCAGCAGGCGCACCAGCTCGGCCTGCCGGTGGGTCTCGGTCTTCTCGAACACCTGCTTCAGGTAGTGGCGGGCGGTGCCGATCGAGATGCCCAGGCTTTCGGCGGCCTCCGCCGGGCCGAGGCCGCCGGCGATCAGCGCCGCCAGGTCGGATTCGCGCCGGGTCAGGCCATAGGCGCTGGCCAGGCCGGCGGTGTCGATGCGGCAGCGGCGGTCGGGGTCGGAGATCAGCACCGCCACCGCGCCCGGCTCGCCGGGGACCGCGCCGCGGTCCGCTGACGGGGCCGGAATGACGCTCAGGATCAGCGGCCCGTTCGGCGGCCGCCGCGACACCGGGATGCGCAGCATCGTGGCGGCGGCACGGTTCAGCGCGGCATCGGCCGTGTCCGGCCCGCCGGCCAGCAGCATCGCCGCGGCGATCGCCTGGTGCAGCGCCCGGGTCTGCGCCGGCAGGGTGGTGGCGATGCCGTAGGCGTCGGCCAGCAGCCCGTCGCGCGCCGCGATCACCGCCTCGGCCCGCTCGCTGCGGTACACCGGCCGGCCGTGCCGGTCCAGCAGGATCAGGCCGAGGCCCAGCGCGTCGATCGCGGCCAGGGCGCCGGTGGCGCGCGGGTCGACGCCGGCCAGGCGGCGGTTCAGCTTGCCGGCCTTGGCCAGATGCGGCACCAGGGCCTGCAGCCGGTTCAACTCCTCGGCGCCGAAATCGCGCTCGGCCAGCGGCCGGCAGATGCGCACGGCGGACCAGCCGGACGTGCCGCGCCACGGCACCGCCACCGCCGCCAGGCCGCCGCCGATCGGCCGGATCAGCTGCTGGTAGAAATCCGTCCGCTCATAGTCCTTGACCGGCACCAGGGACGACTGGGTGCGGGCGGCTCCGGCCGGGAACCGCTGCATCTGCTCGGTCCAGAAATCGCTGTGCAGGATCTGGTCGCAGCGGTCGCCGTGCTGCCGCGCATCCATCCGGGAGCAGGTGGAGAGCTGGACGCCGTCGAGGCTGTTGGTGGTGAACACGGCATGCGAGCCGCCGACCAGGTCGCGCACCGCGTCGAGGCAATGCGGCCACTCCTCCGGCTCCATCGCGGCGTCGTAGATCCGCTGCACGGTCCGGAGGATCACCTGCGCGCCCGCGGTCACCCGGCCACCCCCCCGTGGTTCGCCGGATCGAAACCAACCGCCGCCTGCGCGCCGCCCGCAAGTCGATCATGGAACACCGGCATTCCCGCGCTCCAAAATATCCTAGAACAGGAAAATACGCCGCTAGTCGAGCCGCCCGATTCCTCAACAACGCCGATCCACGAGGACGACATCGCGGCGATGCCGCGACCGTCTTCCTCGATCGGAAGGATCATACCGTGTTTTTCTCGATGCCATTAGAGCACTTTTATTATGGCAACGGTGTGGAGCCGCGGCGGCAAAGCCGCGGCGATTCGCGCATGGGATGATGAAAAGCCTCGGGCCGGCTGATCTCAGCTCGCCCGGCGCATCGTGACGGCCTTCTTCGGCTCCTCGTCGAACAGCTCGGCCAGCTTGTCGATCATCGTGCCGCCCAGCTGCTCGGCGTCGACGATGGTCACGGCGCGGCGGTAGTAGCGGGTCACGTCATGGCCGATGCCGATCGCCACCAGCTCCACCGGCGACCAGCGCTCGATGTATTCGATCACCTGCTTCAGGTGCCGCTCGAGATAGTTGCCGGGGTTGACCGACAGCGTCGAATCATCGACCGGGGCACCGTCGGAGATCACCATCAGGATGCGCCGCTGCTCCTGCCGGCCGACGATGCGGTTGTGGGCCCACAGCAGCGCCTCGCCGTCGATGTTCTCCTTCAGCACGCCCTCGCGCAGCATCAGGCCGAGATTCTTGCGGGCCCGGCGCCAGGGCGCGTCGGCGGATTTGTAGACGATGTGGCGCAGGTCGTTCAGCCGGCCGGGATTCTGCGGCTTGCTCTGCTGGATCCAGCGCTCGCGGGCCATGCCGCCCTTCCAGGCGCGGGTGGTGAAACCGAGGATCTCGACCTTCACGCCGCAGCGCTCCAGCGTCCGCGCCAGGATGTCGGCGGCGATCGCGGCGATGGTGATCGGCCGGCCGCGCATCGACCCGGAATTGTCGATCAGCAGGGTCACGACCGTGTCGCGGAAGTCGGTGTCCTGCTCCATCTTGAAGGACAGCGGCGTCAGCGGGTTGATCACCACGCGGGCGAGGCGGGCGGCGTCGAGGATGCCCTCCTCCAGGTCGAAGTTCCAGGACCGGGTCTGCTTGGCCATCAGCTTGCGCTGCAGCCGGTTGGCCAGCTTGGCGATCACGCCCTGCAGGTGCTGCAGCTGCTGGTCCAGCATCAGCCGCAGCCGCGACAGCTCGTCGGTGTCGCACAGGTCCTCGGCCGCCACCATCTCGTCGAACTGGGTGGTGAAGGCCTTGTAGTTCAGCCCGTTCGGGTCGAGCGCGCCGGTCTGGTCGTCGCGCCAGGGCTGGCCCGGCGCCTCGGTGTCCTCGGTCAAGAACTCGTCGGAATCGTCCGACGCCTCCTCCTGCTGGGCGCCCTCGGCGTCGGTCTCGTCGCCGCTCTCCGGGTCGCTGTCGCTGTCGTCGGCCTCGGCGCTGACCTGCTCGCCCTCGCGGCCCTGCTCCTCCGGCTGCTCGCCGTCGGCCTTGTCGTCGTCCTCGCCGTCCTCGTCCTCCTGGCTCTCGTCCTCCTGGCCGACATCGACGTCGAGCTCGGCCAGCAGATGCTTGGCGCAGCGGGCATAGGCCTCCTGGTCGTCCATCGAATCAGCCAGCTCGTGCAGCGACCGGCCGATGCGGCCTTCCAGCCAGGACCGCCACAGCTCGGCGGCATGGCGGGCGTTCGGCGGCGGCTTCTCGCCGGTCATCGCCTCGCGCGCGGCCAGCCGCACCGCCTCGGCCAGCGGCACCTGCTCGCGCTCGGTGACGCGGTCCAGCCCCTGGCGCTTGAAGCGGTCGTCCAGCGCCGCCGCCAGGTTGCCGGCGACGCCGGCCATCTGGGTGGCGCCGATCGCCTCGCAGCGCGCCTGCTCCAGCGCCTCGAAGGCGGCGCGGGCGACGTCGCCCTGCGGCATGCGGGCGGCGTGGACCTTGGTGCTGTGGTGGCGCAGGCGCAGCGCCACGGCATCGGCGGCGCCGCGCACCTTGGCGACCTCGGCCGAGGTCAGCAGGCGCGAGGGCTGCGGCAGCCGCGCCCGGGTGCCGGCGACGCCGGCCGGCTCGCTGGAATAGGCCACGGTGATGTCGGGCCGCTCGGCGATGGCCCGCACCGTCGCCGTGGTGGCGCGCTTGAACACCTCGATCGGGCTGTCGTCCTGGGGCATCGCCTGCTTCGTCTCTGCGGCTTTCGCCGCTGTCTCCTCAGTCTGTCATTGCCGGGCTTGACCCGGCAATCCAGAGGGTGTCGACGCTCTCTGGATGCCCGGGTCAAGCCCGGGCATGACAGGAAAAATAGGCTTACGCCAGATGGGCGCGGACGCCGCTTTCCGGCAGCTCGGTGCCGAAGCAGCGCTGGTAGTACTCGGCCACGGTCGAGCGCTCGACCTCGTCGCATTTGTTCAGGAAGGTCAGGCGGAAGGCGAAGCCGACATCGCCGAAGATGCGTGAATTCTCGGCCCAGGTGATCACCGTGCGCGGCGACATGACGGTCGAGATGTCGCCACCGATGAAGCCGGCGCGGGTCAGGTCGGCCAGGCGGACCATGGCGCTGATCTTGCTGCGGCCTTCCTCGGTGTCGAAGTCCGGCACCTTGGCCAGGACGATCTCGACCTCGGCGTCATGCGGCAGGTAGTTCAGCGTGGCGACGATCGACCATCGGTCCATCTGGCCCTGGTTGATCTGCTGGGTACCGTGATACAGGCCGGTGGTGTCGCCCAGGCCGACGGTGTTGGCGGTGGAGAAGATGCGGAAGGCCGGGTGCGGCTTGATCACCCGGTTCTGGTCCAAGAGGGTCAGCTTGCCCTCGACCTCCAGCACGCGCTGGATCACGAACATCACGTCCGGCCGGCCGGCGTCGTATTCGTCGAACACGATGGCGCAGGGGTTCTGCAGCGCCCAGGGCAGGATGCCCTCGCGGAACTCGGTCACCTGCTTGCCGTCGCGCAGCACGATGGCGTCCTTGCCGACCAGGTCGATGCGGCTGATGTGGCTGTCCAGGTTGACCCGGACGCAGGGCCAGTTCAGGCGCGCCGCCACCTGCTCGATATGGGTCGACTTGCCGGTGCCGTGATAGCCCTGGATCATCACCCGCCGGTTGTGGGCGAAGCCGGCCAGGATGGCCATTGTGGTGTCGCGGTCGAACCGGTAGGCGGTGTCGACATCCGGCACGTGCTGCGTCGCGGCGGAGAAGGCGGGCACCTGCAGGTCGCTGTCGATGCCGAAGGTCTGCCGCACGGACACCTTGATGTCGGGCAGCGTCGAGGAGGTGTCAGCGCTCATGATCCAGTCGAAGTCCAAGTTCCAGAGTATCGGTTCACGAGGCGAAGCCGGCCTTCAGCACGCTGTAGGCGTGGTTGATGGTCTTGAACTTCTCCTCGGCATCGCGGCTCCCGCCATTGGCGTCCGGGTGATGCAGTTTGACAAGAGCCTTGTAGCGGGCCTTGAGGGTTTTCAGGTCGAAGGGAGGAGCCAGCTCGAGCGTCTTCATCGCGCTCTCCTGCTCGGTCGGGGGGCGGCCCTGCTTCGCCTCCTCCTGCGCCTCGCGGCCGGCGTGGAAGGGGTTGTCGCCCGCGCCTTCGGCGAAGCTCTCATAGATCCGGGTGCGCAGCCGCTGCTCGGCCCGCCATGACCCCATCGGCCAGGTCGGCCGGTCCCACACCGTGTCGCGCCGCGCCTCGCGCTCGATCTGGTCGGCGCTCATGCCCTGGTAATAGTTCCAGGCGCGGTTGTACTCCCGCACATGCTCCAGGCAGAACCACCAGTAGTCGTTCAGCCGCTGCCGCGATTTCGGCGCCCGGAACTCCCCGGCGCAGGCACAGTCCGGGTGGTCGCAGCGGCGCATCGCCGGCGCCGGCTCCTCGAATGCCCGGTACTCTCTGCGGTTCGCAGTGGCCATGGTGCGAGTATGGGGAGGGTGTTTTCGCCTGACAAGTCGACGCGGCGGAAATCTGCCCTGCCCTCGTGTCGCAGCATCGGGGCTTGCTTCATATGGGAATATCGTGCCCTCCCGCCGCGGCGCCGCCTCTGCTATCACCAGAGGCCGGATCGAGGAGAGGACCGATGCAGATCGCCGACCGCATGCGCCGCAAGATCGAGCAGGCGCTGGCCCCGGCCCAGCTCGAGATCATCGACGACAGCCACCGCCATGCGGGGCATGCCGGGCATGACGGCCGCGGCGAAAGCCATTTCCGGGTGCTGGTGGTGTCCGAGGCCTTCGCCGGCAAGTCGCGGGTCGAGCGGCAGCGCCTGGTCTACGACCTGCTGGCGGCCGAGCTGCAGGACCGGGTGCACGCCCTGTCGCTGACCACCCGGACTCCGGAAGAGGCGGCGAAGGCAGGCGCCCGCGGCTGACGCCTGCGGCCCCGTCTAGCGCCACCGTGCCGGTGCCGTGGCCGAGCTACGTCTCGAAGCGACCCGTGGTGTCACGATCTCGGTCGTATCGTCGCGTGAGCGGAAACGGCGGCAACCAGGATTCGCGACGAATGATCCAGCTTTCGTAGGTCGGCATCAGCTGGTCAGGAGCATCCAGGGATCCCAGGTTCACTTCGACTTCGTCTGCGCTGCGCCCGAAAACGGACGAACCGCAGCGGGGGCAGAAAAACCGCCCGGCGTAGTCGCGTGTTTCGCCGTCGATCGTCACCGCATCCTGAGGGAAGATCGCGGAGGCGTGAAACAAGGCCCCATGATGCTTGCGGCAGTCGAGACAGTGGCAAAGGCCGACCCGGTACGGACGTCCCGACGCCACGATCCGGACGTTGCCGCACAGGCAGCCGCCCGTGAATCGGTCCATGCTGCGTCTCCTCCACAATCAAGCGGTCGGAATGCTTACAACGAACCCCGCTGAGCGGCCATCAAGGATGCACGACGGCCGTGTCGCCGACCTCACGCGTTCGGCCCGGCCAGCGCCACCAGCTTTTCCCTGACCCCCCGCAGGATCTCGTCCGACAGCGCCGGGTCGGACACGGCGCGGGCCAGGGCCACGGCGCCGGCCAGGGCGCTGATGGCCAGCAGCGCGTCGGCGCGGGTGGCGGCCGGGTTTTTCGCCCGCAGCAGCGCCAAAAACGTCTCCATGCTGGCCTCGATGTGCCGGGTGAAGGCTTCCCGAGGCCGGTCCTGCAGCCGCCCGGCCTCGCTGGCCAGGGCGGCCACGGCGCAGCCCGCCGCCGGCGCGTCGCGATGCGCCGGGCTCAGATACTCGGCGACGATCTCGGCGTAGCCGGCGCCCGCCTCGCGCGCGGCGGCGGTGGTCGCCCGGCTCTGCTCCAGCGCCTCCTCCAGCGCCTCGGCCACCAGCTCGTCGCGCGAGCCGAAATGGCGGTAGAAGCCGCCATGGGTCAGCCCGGCCTCCTGCATCAGCTCGGCGACGCCGACGGACCCGACCCCCGCCTCGCGGAAGCGGCCGGCGGCGATGCGCACGATGCGGTCGTGGCTGGCCGCCTTGTCCTGTCGCGAATGGCCCAACGAAAGATCCTCCTCGGCCGGTCATTGACAATCAGGATGATGGTTATCATCTTCCCGATCGAGATGACGATCATCATCCAGAATATGGGCTCGGCCGGCCGTCGCCGCCAGCCCGGATCGCAGGAGAGCGAGATGAGGTTGCAGGACAAGGTTGCGCTGATCACCGGCGGCAATGCCGGCATCGGCCTGGCGACGGCCCGGCTGTTCGTGGCCGAGGGCGCGAAGGTGGTGATCACCGGCCGCAACCGCGAGACGCTGGATGCCGCGGCGCGCGAACTGGGCGACGCCGTGCTGGCGCTGCAGGCCGACACGGCGGATGCCGCGGCGATGGAGCGGGCGGCGGCCCGGGCGGTGGAGCGCTTCGGCCGGCTCGACATCGTCTTCGCCAATGCCGGCATCGGCGGCATGACCCCGCTCGGCCAGACCTCGTTCGAGCAGTTCGAGCAGATCGTCCGCGTCAACCTGACCGGCGTGTTCTTCGCGGTGCAGGCGGCGCTGCCGCATCTCAAGGCCGGCGCCTCGATCATCCTCACCAGCTCGGTGCACAGCAGGCTCGGCGCGGCCGGCTGGTCGGCCTATGCCGCCAGCAAGGGCGGCATCCGGTCGATGGGCAAGGTGCTGGCGTCGGAGCTGGCGCCGCGCGGCATCCGGGTGAACGTGGTCTCGCCCGGCGCGACCGACACCGACATCTGGTCGGCCGTGGCGCCGACGCCGGAGGGCCGCGCGGCGCTGGTGCAGCGCCTCAGCCGCGGCATCCCGCTCGGCCGCATGGGCAAGCCGGAGGAGGTGGCGAAGACCGTGCTGTTCCTGGCCTCGGACGACGCCAGCTACGTCCAGGGCGTCGACCTGTTCGTCGACGGCGGCGCCACCGGCTCGCCCTCGGGGGCGCCGGTGTATCGAGGGTAGACGGGATGCCGATACTGTCGGCGCTTCATGGGTCGTCAGCGGCCCATGAAGCGTTCGAATCTCTCTGCCAATCGATCCCGGTCGGGGTAGTCGCGGGGCCTCCTAGGCAGCCGGATGGCTTGGCCGGCCATGTCCTTGAAGCCGTGTTCAAGCATCGGGCCGTCATCGATCGATAGTAGGGCCTCGCTGACGTGAATCCGGAAGTCCGGATCGATCCCAATCAGGTTTGCATCGAAGGCGGCGTGGTGGATTTTCGACATCGGCAGACCATTCGGAACGATCGGCTGTCCGAGGTCGATGTGACCATCGGCGATAATGTGGGCGGCGTCGAGTAGCCGTGGCTCTGGCAAGCCGGAGAAGGCACAGCGGTTGCCATAGGCGGTCAGAACAGCTTCTCGGAATGTCGCTTGATGAAGACGCTGGCGGATGAGCTGGAAGCTGTATCGACGGGCTGGTGGTTCGCTCACACCCCAGACGATCTTGGCTTCCGATGTCTCCGCAATGGCTGAAAACGCCAGTTGCACCTTCAGTTCGGACGGCCGCCATTCGGCAACATAGGTCGGCCAGATTTTCATGTAGCGGGTAGGCGCAACCCCAAGGAAATAGAGGATCGGGGTCTGCGTCTCCCATGCTTCGCGAAGCCAGCGATTGTCGGCGGCGGCAGGATCCGTGCTCATGAAGGCATAGTCGATCAGTTCGTCGCCGCGCTCGATCTGCTCGTGAACACGGAGTTGATCATCGTACCAGACCCGCGCTCCAGTCCGCGGGTAGGCAGTGAGCACGCTGAGAACATAGTCCATGACTTTCGGCTTGAAGATGCCACGCCGTGGATTGATGAGCGGTATCCGCTGGCCTGCAAACGAGAAGCCTGTACGAAGCTGTTCCGACGTCAGGATATCGCCGACGGTTATTCGCTCGACATGTTCGACGGCCGCCATGCGGATTTGAGCGTCGCGGCTCACCGATTAACCCAGGAAGCGGTTTTCACGGTGCCATTCGAGCGCCGCGGGCGATGGGAGCGCTTCTTTGCTGTGCGGAGGGCGAACGGCCTGACCGTGAAGCTCATAGTAGTGTCTGCCGTTGTCGAAATCGGCCTTGAGCCGGCGACCTACAACAAAGTGTCCGTCTGCGCTCACTGTGACATAGCCAAGATCAAACAGGCGATGGATATCGGTGCGCAGAAGAAGCCCATTGGATGGTTCGTGCTCTCCCCCATCGGCATAGGACCGAATGTGCGCAGCATCGAGAATGGGCAGCGTCTTTTCGTCGGTCACGGCGCAGCGCCGATCGTAGCCGTCGGTGACAGCGAGCCGAAATGCGCCCTGTCCGAGCCGCGGCGCTATCAGATGCGGGGTGCCGTAGCGCGCAGGCGCTTCGTATAGGTGGCTGCGCGGCCCTGGCTCGACGAGGCGTTCGGTGACAGCTTGCCATAGGGTTAGACCTTCAGTCTCGCTGAGATCGAAGCCCTTTCCCGAGACGATGTTCGGCCGCCAGCTTTCCGGTATGGGCAACCAGAGATCCCGGGGCCAAAAGAATGGTTGCGTCAGTACTCGACAGCCGATGATCGGATCCTGACGCGGGTCAAGTATGCCGGGATCCCGACGGTAGTGAGCGATGCGTCTACGGATCTCAGACGGAGAAGCAGCACCATTCTTCCGTTCGAAGGCCTCCCAGGCGATCGAAAGCGGCACATTCGATGCGTGGCTGAACACCCCTCCCCCGACGATGAAGTTGTCGGGGGCATGGAGCTTAAACAGAAATAGTTCACCTGGCCGAAGCGCCCGGAACTGCTTGCCGCCACTCGGCCGCCAGAAATTAACCTCGTCGGGTGGATATGCCGACAGTGAGTCAAACCAAGATCTATCTGTAACTGCAATAAAAAGGCGAACCATTCTAATACGTTCCATCGCCCCTCGTGACATTGCAAGGGAGATTGAACGGCGAGGGCGGGTTCCTCACCCCGGCAGGAACGCCACCATGTTCGGGCTGCCGGCCGGAAGGTAGCGGCCGGTGAAGGCCAGCCGGCCGGACTCGGCGTCGACCCGGAACAGGGTGACGTTGTCGCTGCGCCGGTTGCAGGCGAACAGGAAGCGGCCGGTCGGGTCCAGCGCCACATGGTTCGGGTAGTCGCCGCGGGTCCATTCCGCGTCCAGCCAGCGCAGCGTGCCGGCGGGCTCGACGGCGAAGATGGCGATGCTGTTGTGCAGCCGGTTGCCGGAATAGAGGAAGCGGCCGTCGCGGCTGACCGCCAGCGCCGAGGCGAAGCTGGAGCCGGCGAAGCCCGGCGGCAGCGACCCCAGCTGCTGCAGCAGGGTGGCGCGGCCGGTCGCCGGGTCCCAGGCGTGGACCGCCAGCTGCGACGCCTCCTCATAGGTGGTGTAGAGCACGCGGCCGTTCGGGTGGAAGGCCAGGTGCCGCGGCCCGGCCCCGGCCGAGGCGGCCGGGAAGAACGGCGGATCGGCCGGACGCAGCGCGCCCTGGTCCAGGGTCCAGACATAGACCCGGTCCTGGCCGAGATCGGTGCTCAGCACGAAGCGGCCGGCGGTCTCGATGAGATGGGCGTGCGAGCCGTCATGGCCGCTGATGGCGAAGCTGCCGGGCGGCCCGGCCTCGGCCCGGTCCGCGCCGACCGGCCCTGCCGGCGCCTGCACATCGGTGGCGGCGCCCAGCGACCCGTCCGCCGCGATCGGCAGCACCGCCAAGCTTCCGTCGCCGTAATTCGCCACCAGCAGGTGCCCGCCGCCGGGATGGACGCTGCAATGCGCCGGCCCGGCGCCGCCGGAGCCGACGGTGTTCAGCGCCGTCAGGGCGCCGCTGTCGCGGTCGACCCGGTAGGCGGTGCAGGCGCCCTGGGCCGCGCCTCCGAATTCGTCGATCTCGTTGACGGCATAGGCGTGCCGCCCGTCCGGGGCGAAGGCGAGCCAGGCGGGGTTCGGCCCGGCGACGCTGCCCAGCGCCTCCAGCCGGCCGGTCTCCGGCTCCAGCCGGGCCAGGGTGATGCCCTCGCCATTGCCGGACGCGCCCGTATAGCTGCAGACATGGAACAGCATCGCCTCGCCCACCCTGTTGCCTGTAATTGAGAACCCGATAGCATCCGTCTCGCGCATTGTCAGCGCTGCCGCGTGCGGCTATCACCCGCCATCCGCCGCCTTTGCCGGGAACCCTCCGATGGCCGACACCCCGCCCGACCACCTGTCGAACAACCCGAACAGCCCGCATTTCGACGAGGCCGCGCTGCGCCGCGGCGTCGGCATCCGCTTCAACGGCGCCGAGCGCACCAATGTCGAGGAGTATTGCGTCAGCGAGGGCTGGGTCCGCCTGTCGATGGGCAAGGCGCGGGATCGCCGCGGCAACCCGCTGACGATGAAGATGACCGGCACGGTCGAGCCGTATTTCCGGGACGACGCACCCCAGAGCTGATCCGGCCCGGCAGGAACACGGGCCGGCCGTCCGGCATTGTATCCTGCGGGGTCCGTGATCCCGGGAGCCGCCGGATGGATCGACCGATGCCTTCGCCGAAGCTTGCCCTGTTCGCCGTCCTCGGCACCCTGGTCTTTCTCGGCCTGGCCGTGCTCGGCTGGGGCGGGTTCGGCGCCTTCTTCGCGCATCCGGCCCGGATCGCCCTGGTGGCCGTCACCGCCGTGCTGACGGTCGCGAGCCTGTTCAGCGGCGGCAACATCAGCCCCGGCGAGCGCGAGGACCGCGGCAATCGCTGGGTGCTGATCGTCTTCACGGTGCTCGGGCTGCTCGGGGCCTATGTGCCGGCCTGGACCGACCGGATGGAGCTCTGGACCCTCGACGGCGACACCGTGCGCTGGCTCGGGGTCGTGATCTTCACCCTCGGCGGTGCGCTGCGGCTGTGGCCGGTCTTCGTGCTCGGCCGGCGGTTCAGCGGGCTGGTGGCGATCCAGCCGGGGCACACGCTGGTCACCGGCGGCATCTATGGCGTGATCCGCAACCCGAGCTATCTCGGTCTGATCGTCGGCGCGCTGGGCTGGGCGCTGGCCTTCCGCTCCGGCATCGGGGTGGTGCTGGCGCTGCTCAACCTGGTCCCCCTCGTGGCCCGCATCCGGGCCGAGGAGCGGCTGCTGGCCGACCAGTTCGGAGCGGAGTACGAGGCCTATCGCCAGCGGACTTGGCGGCTGGTGCCCGGGCTCTATTGAGCCCTCAGGCCGCCGCCTTCGCCGCCCCCGCGACCAGGCGGCCCAGCCGGCCGATGCCCTGCCCGATCGCCTCGCCGTCGGCCAGGGAGAAGGACAGGCGCAGCGTGTTGCCGTGGGTGCCGTCGGCGTGGAAGGCGCGGCCGGGGACGAAGGCGACGCCCTGGTCCACCGCCCGGGCCAGCAACTCGGCACCGTCCAGCCTCTCGGGCAACGTGGCCCAGATGAACATGCCGCCCTCCGGCCGGGTCCAGCTCACCCCCGCCGGCATGTGCCGCTGCAGTGCCGCCAGCATGCGGTCGCGCCGGTCGCGATAGGCGGCGCGGATCTTCGCCACCTGGGCCGGATAGGCGTGCTCTGCGGCGTGGTGCATCACCATCTGGTTGATCGTCGGCGTGTGCAGATCGGCCGCCTGCTTGGTCAGCACCAGCTTCTGCACCACGCCCCGCGCGGCGCAGATCCAGCCGATGCGCAGCCCCGGCGCCAGGGTCTTCGAGAAGCTGCCGCAATGGATCACGCGGCTGCGGTCGATGTCGCCCTTGGCCGCGACGTCCAGCGCCAGCAGCGGCGGCACGTCCGCGCCGTCGTAGCGCAGCGCCTGATAGGCCGAATCCTCGACCAGCGGGATGTCCAGCTCGTCGGCCAGGGCCAGGGCGCGCTCGCGGGCGGCCAGGCTCAGCGTCTCGCCCGAGGGGTTGGCGAAATCCGGCGTCAGATAGGCCAGCCGCACCCGGCTGCCGGCCGCCTCGGCCGCTGTGCGGTAGGCCGCGGGCGTGGCGTTGCCGTGCTCCGGCTCCAGCCGGTCGTAGCGCGGCTCATAGGCGTTGAAGGCCTGCAGCGCGCCGAGATAGGTCGGCCAGCCCACCAGCGCCGTGTCGCCGGGCGACAGGAACAGCTTGCCGAGATAGTCCAGCCCCTGCTGCGAGCCGGAGGTGACGACGATGTTGTCGGCGCCGCAGGGCACGCCGATCGATGCCATGTGCCGGGCGATCCACTGCCGCAGCGGGGCATAGCCCTCGCTGACCGAATATTGCAGCGCGGTGTCGCCGGCGGCCAGCGCGGCCTC
This sequence comes from Inquilinus sp. CA228, assembly GCF_052078665.1. Taxonomy (NCBI): domain Bacteria; kingdom Pseudomonadati; phylum Pseudomonadota; class Alphaproteobacteria; order Rhodospirillales; family Rhodospirillaceae; genus Inquilinus; species Inquilinus sp. CA228. Next base: position 82,058 of record NZ_JBQJIK010000020.1, read on the forward strand.
GTAGCCGGCGCGGATAGTGTCGGCCGGGAACAGGGTCGGGTCGGGGATGCCGCCGGCGAAGGAGATCACGCCCGGCCGGTCCAGCAGCTTCAGCAGCTCGCGGATCTCGGAGGCGCGCATCCGGGCGGCGCGGGTGGCGTAATGGGTCTCGCCGATGGTCATGGTGTCTCTTCCTGGGCGTGGCGTCTGTCTGGCGCCGTTCCCCAACCGAACCATGGTCAGCGGATTTATGTCAATGAGACTGCCCTATTTCATGCCAGAGTTGCGCGAATCGCGCGACTGGGGGTATTTTGTTACCCGCGATCGCGGCTCTGCAAACTGACTTCAGAGGCCTGTAGTACGGGCTGGGAATAGATCCCAGGTATTAGATGTATGACTAGCAAAGATTTCGTATTCTATAGTACAGATAAGGTATTTAGGACAGCTTCCATAAATACATAAGTCGAGATATCGGAATGGCGATCTACATGACGAAGACGTGGGGCTTTGATGCCCCATGCGGACCCCTGCAGTTCGGAGAGCGGGGCAGGATGGTGGCGGCCATGCAGGTTTTGCGGCCGGGTGATTTGGTGGTGATTGTCGGCACGCAAGGCAAGGAAACGGCCGAAGCTGATCGGGGTAAAATCCTCGGAATGGTTGAGCCGACGACGGAGTCGGTCCCTTCGCTGGCGTTTCGGTTGCGGACGAGACCAGAGGATTTCGTTGACGGAGAATATCGTTGGCCCTGGGCCCTGAAGATCAGGGACGCGTGGCAGTTTGACGAGCCGCGTCGTTCGCTGAAGAACGTGTCGACACGTTCATTCGGAATGGACGCGGCAAGTGGAATCGTTGCGCTGCTGGAGGCGGAGGCGGCTGCCATCCTGGCGCTGCCCCGGACCCGGATTGCCGTGATGCCGGCGGTTGTTGACGAGACGCTCGATCCGGGAGTGGCCCGCAAGCGCGCTCCGCCCCCGATGACGACGCGGCGTGGAGTGATGTTCCTGCGAAACACCGAGGCCTTCACTTATCTGATGAGTGTCGAAAGCCATAAGCATCTGGCCTACAAAATTGGTTGGGCGTTCGACGTCAAACTTCGCGAGCGTCAGTTCAATCGAGCGTCGATGCCCGAACTGGGTGGGGCGCGGTACAAGGCGGTTCTTGAACAGCGCTGGCCGACGGCAAGGCAGGCCTTCAGGATGGAGCAAGCTTTGTTGAAGAGCTTCGACGCGATCAGGCATCCTCGAAACTCGGAAATCGTGTGGCCTATCCCGCTTGGAGATTTGCAGAAGGCCTGGACTCGCTACGTGAATCACCCGTCGGCGGCATAGCCTTCGTTGAGACAAGGGTTTCCGGGCAGGCGATCAGCCGCAGCACGCCTTGCGCAGGGCGAAGGCGGGCGCCGGGGACGGCACCGACGATCTCCGGTTGCCGGCCGGCTTCGGCTCGGGTGCGGCCGAACGCGCGGCGGCGTCCTGATCCGCGGCGAACGCCTCCAGCTCCGCCGCCACCGACGGCGGCAGGTGGCTGTATCGACCGCCCAGCCGGATCTGCATCAGATGGGCGACCAGCGGGAATCCGGTCATGAGGGACATGACGGCCTCCTTTGAATCGATTTTTTGAATCGATTCATAATCACTCTCCGCGGCTCGGCCGTCAAGGAGTTTTTGAATCGGTTCAAAATCGCGGCTAGGCTAGGGCATGCCTGAGGACGCCCCGACGCCCGACGCCCCGAAGCCGAAAGCGCGCCTGCGCGACATCGCCATCGCCGCGGGGGTGGCGCAGGGCACGGTCTCCAACGTCTTCAACCACCCCGAGCGGGTCAGCGACGCGATCCGGGCCAGGGTGATGCAGGCGGCCGAGGCGCTCGGCTACCAGGGGGCCGATCCGCTGGCCCGGATGCTGCGCACCGGCCATATCGGCACCATCGCGGTGATCATCCCGGAAGGGCTGGACTACGCCTTCGGCGACCCGGCGGCGCTGGCCCTGATCCAGGGCGTCGCCGCGGTGTGCGACGAGACCGGGCGCGGCATCTCGGTCTATGCCGCCGCGGATGTCGGGGCGGCGCGCCGGGCCCTGGCCTCGGCCGCGGTCGACGGCTTCATCATGTACTGCATGGAGGAGGAGCCGGGCGTCCTCGACATCATCAAGAGCCGCGGCCTGCCGGTGGTGACGGTCGACCAGCCGCTGGTCGAGGGCTGCCGCACCGTCACCGTCGCCGACCGCACCGGGGCCGAGGCTGCGGCCCGGCATTTGCTCGAGCTTGGTCATCGCCGCATCGGCGTGCTGTCGATGGAGCTGCTGCCGGATTCGCGGGAGGGGGCGGTATCGCTGCGCCGCATCCGCGACTCGATCTACGACGCCTGCCAGCAGCGGCTCCTCGGCTATCTCGACGTGCTGGCCGGGGCCGGCATCCCGGCCGGCGAGGTGGCGATCGAGGAATGCCTGTTCGAGGCCGAGTCGATCGAGCGCAGCATGCCGCGGCTGCTGCGGCGCCAGCCCGGCATGACCGCGATCCTCGCCACCTGCGACCGGCTGGCGCTGTGGGCCATGGCGTGGCTGGCGCGGCAGGGCCTGTCGGTGCCGGGCGACGTCTCGGTGATCGGCTTCGACGACATCGCCGCGGCCGCCGCCTCCCGGCCGCCGCTGACCACCATCCGCCAGCCGCTGGTCGAGAAGGGGCGGGCGGCGGCCGAGCTGCTGATCGACCCGCGCGGCCGCCAGGAGATCCATTTCGGCACCGAGCTGGTGCTGCGCGCCTCGACCGGCCCGGCGAAGGGCTGAATCGGGTTGCGGACCGAGGTCGGCTGCCGACGGTCCCGGCTACCTGCTGGCAATGCTGAGATCTAGCCTGACGGCGTCGGAAGGGACATTGGCCAGTACCGCAATCCGCTCCCTGGCCGCCTGCAGAACCTCTCCGACGCTCCCGAGCTCCTCGAAGCGCGATGCGGCGGCCGGCTCGTTGTTGGAATTATCGGAATAACTTTCCTCCGGCAATTTCATTATTGTATAGTCCCCGATGGCCGGATGGATCTCGGCTAGGCCCGATCCGGCCGAGGTCGGGCTGTCGGCGCCCTTCCGCTCCAGTCCGATCCAGATGCCCTTCGCGGCATCCACCTTGTGCCCCGCCGCCTTGCGAGCCTCCACATTCTGATCGAGCCGCTTCCCGACCTCCTTCGCCGGAAACAGAAAGATCTCCACGTGCCTGGGATTCTGCTTTCGATCCGTCGCGGCAACGGCCACGAGGTCCACCTCGGACAGCGTCTTCCATTCGCCGTCCGGCCGCTTGGCAAAGGCGAACCATCCGTCGCGGCAGGTTCTGACGGCCACCTTCTGCGCTTTTCCATCCTTCGATACGGACCAGATGATCGACCGCCCGGTGTAGTGGGGCGGCGCATCAAATCCGTAGCCGCTGGCCCTCAGCGCCTTCTCGACGCATTCGGCCATGATCGTCCAGACATCGAGCCATTTCTTATGAGCAGGGGTAAATTCAGCTTGCATCTGTCGGTTCCTCCTTGTCGCGGCCGGTTACATTGTGATTGATGGATTTAATGGAATTAAGTTCGTACGTCAACAAGATGTTATTGGATCCAATGGACATACGGAGCCGGGCACCGTCGCGACCCTGTCCTGTCCACAGTGGGAGATGGCCAGGAACGATTCGCGCCGGGATGGGTTTTTTCGCCGCCTGTAAGGCCAAGGCCCGGGATCCCGAAAGCGTGGGGAGACGCGTTCCGTGAAGCAGTTCCTTCTTGCCGCGGCCCTGGTGCCGCTGCTGGCCGTGCCCGCCTTCGCCGGCTGCAACGAGGATTTCATGGCGCAGACCAAGGCGATTCCGCCGTTGCAATCCGCCCGGCTGAAGAGCCTGATGGCGCCCCAGGCGGAGAAATGCGCCGTGCACAAGTCGCTGATCGACGCCTATGTGAAGCTGGGCGACCTGTACAAGACCTGCCAGGCCGATCTCGGGCTGCGCGACTCGGACCTGCAGGAGCATCAGCAGATGACCGCCGACGAGCAGAAGAGCTACGCCGAGGCGTGCGGCTCCTGACCCGCTGTCAGGCCCCGACCAGGCCCGGCAGCGCGGCCAGCGACTCGACCTCGCGGTCCGGTGCGCCGGGCAGGCGCTCGCGCGGCTGGCGGCTGCGGTTGCACCACACCACCTGCATGCCGAAAGCCGAGGCGCCATAGGCGTCCCAGCCGTTCGAGGACTGGAAGGCGATCGCCCGCGCCGGCAGGCCGAAGGTGTCGAGCGCCAGCTGGTAGACGTTGGCATGCGGCTTGTAGACCCCGGCCTGCTCCACCGACAGCAGGGCGTCGAACTCCAGCCCGGCCCCGGCGACCAGCGCCTCGATCATGCGGGGCGTGCCATTCGACAGGATCGCCGTCTTCAGCCCGGCGGCGCGCAGCCGGCGCAGCACCTCCGGCACCTCCGGATAGGGGTCGAGCGTCAAATACAGCTGCATCAGCCGGTCGCGCAGACCGAGCCGGTCCCGCGGACCGGACTGGTCAATCGCCAGCGCCTCCATCGCGAAGTCCAGCGCGTCGCCGGTGACCTGCCAGAAATCGGCGTGGCGGCCCTGCACCGCCCGCAGCCAGGTGTAGGACAGCTGCTTCTCGCGCCACAGCGCGGCCAGCGGGCCGGCCTTGTCGCCCAGCAGTGCGGCGCTGCGCCGGGCGGCGGAGGCGGTGTCGAACAGCGTGCCATAGGCGTCGAAGACGCAGGCCTTCACCCCGGTCAGCGCATCCATGGTCCGGCTCCCTGCTCAGCTCTCGGGTTCGGCGGGCGCGGCGGCCGGCCGCTGCTCCGCCCAGGTCAGGATCGCGTCCAGCGCCGGGCACAGCGCCTGGCCCCAATCGGTCAGCGCGTACTCGACCTTGGGCGGCACCTGGTGGTGGACGATGCGGCGGACGATGCCGTCCGCCTCCATCTGCCGCAGCTGCTGGATCAACATCTTCTGCGAGATCGCCGGAATGGCGCGCTCCAGCTCCGAGAAGCGCAGCAGCCTGCCGCCGAACAGGCGGAACAGGATCACCAGCTTCCACCGCCCCTCCAGAATCTTCAGCGCCTGCTCGACGCCGGCGGCGGCGGAGCCGGGGGTGTAGGCCGGGCGCTCACCTTTGGGTGAGTACCTTACTTTTTCGTGCGTACTTGCCATCCCGAAACCCTATTCCCATCCTCGGTGTCCCGCAACCGGCCCACCGACGCCGAGGATCCGCCATGACGCTCAAGCTGCCCGACCCGATCGCCGCCTATGTCGCCGCCGACAATGCCGGCGACGATTTGGCGCTGGCCGCCTGCTTCGCCGCCGATGCCGAGGTCCGCGACGAGGGCCGCACCATCCGGGGCGTCGACGCCATCCTGGCCTGGAAGGCCGAGTCGAAGCGGAAATACGCGTATACGGTCGAGCCGCTCGCCGTGGCCGCGGCGGCGGGCGGCGCGGTCCTCACCGGCCGGGTCACGGGGCAATTTCCCGGCAGCCCGGTCGAGCTGCGCTACCTGTTCGGCCTGAAGGACGGCCGCATCGCGACGCTGGAGATCCACGGCTGACCGGCGGCCGGCGCCGTTAGACCGCGTTGGTCAGCGTCCGGCCGGCGAAGAAATTGTCCAGGGCGTCGATCGTCATCCGGCACATCTCGCGATGGGCGGCCTCGGTCATGCTGGCGATGTGCGGCGCCAGCACCACGGTCTCCAGCCGCTTCAGCGCCTCCGGCACCTGGGGCTCGTGCTCGAACACGTCCAGCCCGGCGCCGGCGATGGTGCCGGCCTCCAGCGCCGCGATCAGCGCCGGCTCGTCCAGCACCTCGCCGCGGGCGATGTTGACGACATGGCCGCGCGGTCCCAGCGCTTCCAGCACCGCCCGATCGACGATGCCGCGGGTGCTGGCGTCGGAGCGGCAGGAGACGACCAGGATGTCCGCCCATTCCGCCAGCGATGCCAGGCTGTCATGCCAGGCCCAGGGCGCGCCCGGCTTCGGCCGCCGGTTGTGGTAGGCGACCTCCATGTCGAAGGCGGCGGCGCGGCGCGCGATCCTCTCGCCGATCGCGCCGAGGCCGAGGATGCCGACCCGGCGCCCGCCCAGGCCGGTCGAGATCAGCGACGGCGGCGCCGCCGGGCGGGTCCATTGCCCGGCGCGGACGAAGCGGTCGCCCTCGCCCAGCCGGCGCACGCTGGCCAGCAGCAGGGCCAGCGCCATGTCGGCGACGCAGGCGGCGTTGGCGCCGGTGTTGCTGGTGACGGCGATGCCTCGTTCCCGCGCGGCCGCCACGTCGATCCGCTCATAGCCCGAGCCGTAGCAGGCGATGATGCCGAGATTGGGCAGCCGCTCGATCAGCGCCCGGTCGATGCCGATCACGCCGATGGTGACGACGCCGCGGATGCGGTCGGCCTGGGGCAGCGGGGCGGCGGCGGCGCTCGCCCGCGAATGCTCGACCAGGTCGAAGCGCTCGCGCATCGGGCGCAGCGACGCCTCCGGCATGCCGGGGTGGAGGTGCAGGATTGTTTCGGGCACGGGCGGGGTTTCCATCGCCGGGGGATCCATCCGTCCTAGCACGGCATCCGCCGGCGGAGCACCAAGGTCTTGCACCCCGCGGCGCGGCGGCGCAGCCTGGAGCGATCCCGTCGGAGGTCCCCCCGATGCTGGCCCGATTCATCGTCCTGGTGCTGATCATGATCGCGACTCCCGCCGCGGCCCGGCCGCTCGACTGGTCCGCCGTGCCGCTGCCGAAGCTGGAAGGCGGCGCCTTCGCCCCCGACGCCTTCGCCGGCAAGGTGGTGCTGGTGGTCAACACCGCCTCCTTCTGCGGCTTCACCAAGCAATATGCCGGGCTCGAGGAGTTGTGGACTCGGCACCGCGACGGCGGCTTCGTGCTGCTCGGCGTGCCGTCGAACGATTTCGGCGCGCAGGAGCCGGGCTCGTCCGGCGAGATCGCGGAGTTCTGCGAGACCACCTTCGGCATCGATTTCCCGATGCTGGCCAAGCAGCCGGTGGTCGGCGCCGACGCCCACCCGCTGTACCGCTGGGCGGCGCAGCAGGATGCGGCGGCGGTGCCGAAATGGAACTTCCACAAGCTGCTGATCGGCCGCGACGGCACCCTGCTGGCCGCCTTCCCCAGCGGCGCCGAGCCGACCGGGCCGGAGGTGACCAAGGCGGTCGACGCGGCGTTGGCGCGCTGACGCGGCGCCGAGCCGCCTATTCCGCGGCGGCGCGGCGGCCGTCGCGGTCGGCGACGTAGCGGCGGACGGCCTGGCCGAAGGCCGCGAACAGCGCCACCGAATCCGGGTTCTCGCGGAACCTCCACTCCGGGTGCCACTGGGTGGCCAGGCCGAAATAGGGCGCGGCCTCGATCCGCACCGCCTCGATCTGGCCGTCCGGCGCCGTCGCCTCGACCGTCAGGCCGGCGCCGAGCCGGTCGATGCCCTGGGCGTGGATGGTGTTGACGATGGTCTCGGCCTTGCCGAACAGCGCCGCCAGCGCGCCGCCCTCGGCCAGCGCCACCGGATGGGCCGGGCCGTACTGCAGTTCGACCGGCTTGGTCTCGTCGGCGCGGTGGTCGGCGCGGCCCGGCACGCGCTCGACATGCTGGTGCAGCGTGCCGCCGCAGACCACGTTCAGCTCCTGCAGGCCGCGGCAGATCGCCAGCACCGGGATGCCGCGCTCGATCGCCCGGCGGATCAGCGGCAGGGTGGTGGCGTCGCGCTCCGGGTCGTGCGGCGTGCCGGCCTCGCTGGCCTCGCCGCCATAGTGAAGCGGCTCGACATTGGACAGGCTGCCGGTGACCAGCAGGCCGTCCAGCCGGTCCAGCACCGCGTCGATGTCGTGCCAGGCGCCCAGCGCCGGGATCAGGAAGGGCAGGCAGTCCGCCCCCTCCGACACCGCGCGGATGTATTTGTCGCCGACCGCATGAAAGGGATGGACCCCGAGCGGCTTGACGCAGGCCGGGATGCCGACGATGGGGCGAGACGAGGCGGACATGGGCAGGCTCCTGGACCGGTGCCTCATATTTCGCCGCGGAGGCCGGGTTCGACCAGCCCCGCAGGGGCGGGAATGGCCCTGCGGCCCGCGCATGGCTCGGCCCACGCCCCGCGTGCGCCCCGCGTGCCGCAACAACGCCTTGTTTGCCCTCTTCCGGCCGGCCGCAATCCGTGGTTATAAGCGATTCAACGAGCGAGAGCGGGGGGCCCATGTTCCTGGTTCCGACCTATGTGGCGCAGAGCGCGATCCACGGCCTGGGCGTGTTCGCCGCGGCGCCGATCGCCCAGGGCACGCCGATCTGGCGGTTCGAGCCGGCGGTCGACAAGGTGGTGCCGGAGGAGGTGGTGGCCGCGCTGCCCGAGGTGCCGCGCCACTTCTTCGAGACCTACGCCTATCTGTCGGCGGACTTCCCGGGCGGCTATGTGCTGAACGGCGACGACGCCCGCTTCCTGAACCATGACGACGACCCGAACACCGACAATTCCGGGCCGGTGACCCTGGCGGCCCGCGACATCGCGGCGGGCGAGGAGATCACCTGCGACTACCTGGTCTGCTGCCTGGAGGAGCGGGACGGCCCGCTGGCGCGCCGACTGGAACCGGCGGAGTCGTGAGCGACCTGGTGCTGCGGCCGATCCGCGAGGCCGATCTCGACGCGGTGCGCCGGCTGCAGGCCGATTCCTTCGCGGCCCTCGCCGGCGACATCCACAGCCCGGCCCAGATCGCGGCGCATGTGGCGTTGATCATGGCGCCGGACTATGCCGGCGAACTCCTGTCCAACAACCTGCTGGTGGCCGAGGCGCCGGACGGCGCGCTGGTCGCCACCGCCGGCTGGTGCCAGGTGGCGGACGATGCCGCCGCGGCCCGGCTGCGCAAGGTCTTCGTCGCCCCGGACCGGGCCGGCCAGGGCCTCGGCCGCCGCATGGTCGAGGCGGCGGAGCAGGCCGCCCAAGACGCCGGCTTCCGCCGCTTCCGGGTCCGCGCCAACGCCAATGCCGAGGCCTTCTACGCCAGGCTCGGCTACCGCCCGGTCGAACGCGGCGAGATGCCCACGGCCGCCGGCGTCGCCCTGCCGACGGTGTTCATGGTCAAGGAATAGGGCCGGAGGCCCGTCACCGCAGCCGGACGAGACCGGCCTCGGTCGGCGCGAAGCCGCAGGCGTCGCGGTAGAAGCCGCGGAGATGCGGGTCGAAATCGACATGCAGCCATTCGCAGCCGGCGGCGCGGGCCTGCGCCACGGCCTCGCGGACCAGCCGCGTCGCATGGCCCTGGCGCTGCAGCGGCGGCGTCACCGCCGTGTCGAGCAGGAAAGCGTGCACGCCGCCGTCCCAGGCGACGTTGACGAAGCCGGCTAGGCGCCCGGCCTGGCGCAGGCACACCCAGCCCAGGCTGAAGCGGTTGACCTGGCCCCACCAGTCGTCGGCGAGCACGGCATGCTCGAAGCATTCCGCATGCAGAGCGTTCAGCTCGTCATTCGTGAAGGGGCTGCGCCATTCCAGCGTCGGCCATTCCAGCGTCGGGTCGGCCACCGCTCAGCGGTTGCCCTGGCGGCGCGGCACGACGAACAGCTTGTTGTCCAGCTGCACGCCCGGCTGGATGCCGGTCAGGTCGACCTGGGTGACGGTGCCCTGCTGGTCCACCGACACCCAGCTCTGCAGGATCATCGGATTGGCGGTGAAGTTCAGGGTCAGGGTGCCGTCCTCCGGCTTGTCGGTCTGCACCAGTTGGACGCTCAGCAGGTTGTTGCCGCGGCTGACCTTGACGACGGTGACGTCGCCCGACAGCTTGACGTTCGCCCGGGTGATGAAGTCGGCGATGGTCGACCCCAGCGGCACGTCCTTCCGCTGCCGCAGATCGGCGTCGTAATAGGTCAGCCAGGTGCCGTCGGCGATGTACATGTAGGCGATCGGCGGCTCGTATTCGAGCCGCATCTTGCCCGGCCGCTTCAGGTAGAAATGGCCGCGATACAGGTCGGTGTTGTCGGTGGTCTGGACGAAGTCCGCCTGCACCGTGGTCAGGCTGCCCAGATACTGCTCGACCCGCGCCAGGTCCTGCCGGTCCTGGGCGGTCAGCTGGGCCGGCTGGACCGCGGCGGCGGCCGGCGCGGCGGCGATGAGCAGCGCGGCCAGGGCCGCGGCGATCGTGCGTAGAATGGTCATGGTCGTCCGGATACACGGGGTCTGTGTTTCAAGTAGGGCACAGACCCCGGGATATCCAGGGCGGCGACGACATGTCGCCCGGGCTCAGTCCTTCAGCACGTCGCTGGCCTCCGCCTGGGCCGCCAGCGTCGCGGCGTCGTCCAGCAGCAGCCAGCCGGCGGCGACCTGTCGCGCCGCTTCCGCCTTCACCCGCGCGACGAAGCCGGCATGGCTGCGGTAGCGCTCCTGCAGCGACGGGCGCGGGTCGCGGGCGGCGATGCGCTCCTCCTTCGTCCGGGCGAAGGGGATGAAGCCGCCGAGGAAGGAGCAGCCGCCGCCGGCGCCGTAGCCCTGGGCCAGCACGTTCCAGCCGGTATAGGTGCCCAGCGGCACCAGCGCCTGGACCGAGGGCACGCCGGCGATCTCGTTGCCGTCGGCATCGACGCGCACGACCTTCGACGGCAGCGCCTGCCGGATCCGCGGCGGCAGGAAATCCGGCACGCCGCTGAGGTCCAGATAGTCGAAGCCGCGGCCGACATCATAGTCGAGGAAGACGTTCAGCTTGCCGTCCGGCCGCGGCGCGCCCGGGAGGGCGGGCCAGGCCATCGCCCGCGAAGTCGGATCGACCAGGTCGCCCGCCGCCAGGGTCGGGTAGCGGCTGGCCGGCGGCGCCTTGCCCGACCGGACCCAGTCGACCAGCGCTGCCTGCAGCGCGCGCAAGGTCATGGAAGACGGGTTCGGGTTGCCCGGCATGACGCAGGCGGGCGCGCCGGGAAAGGCGGGATCGCCGGTGGTCGAGAAGCCGCCGATCGCCGATCCACCATGGGTCACGCCGGGGAAGTAGTAGCGCCGCACATTGGCCGGCAGCGGCAGGTCCCGGCGCGCATCGGTGCCGACCAGCCCGGGCGACATCCGCAGGCCCCACAGCTCCGACGCGCCGAAGGTCTCCATGATCTTCGGGCAGGTGCCGCTGGCCTCGCAGCGGTCCAGCAGGCTCGACGTGCCGCGCCGGCGGGCGCGGTCATTGTAATGCGTCCACCACAGCGTGCCCTCGCTGCCCAGCTCGTACAGGGTGGCGGCGCCGCCGGGCACGCCGAAGCGGAGGTTCATCGGCAGCTGGCGGGCGGCGATGTTCGGGTTCAGGCCGTCGAACACGATCCGGCCCTGCTCGTCGGCGTTGAAGCCGAGATTGAGGAAGCTCTTCAGGAAGTTGCCGGATTGCGAGGTGCCGGCCGCCACCGTCCAGCGCACCAGCCCGGCCGCCGGGTTGGCGGTGCCGGCATCGTCCGCCGCGGCGTGGTGCAGGAACGCGTTGAGGTCGCGGGTGGCGGCGAAGCCGATGCCCAGCACCTTCGGGGCCTTGCCGGTATAGGCCAGGCCATAGGCGAAGCGCGGGTCGAAGCCGCCGCGCAGGCAGATCCAGCCCGGGTCGGGCGTGCCGGGGAAGGCGCTGGCCGAGCAATTGCCGAAGGCCCAGTCGCGCGGCGCGACCGGGATCGCCGGCCGGTCGTCGGCGGATTGCCGGAACAGCCGCGCCCGGCGGGTGTCCAGCGTCGCCGGCACCGGCCCGGGCCCGGTGCGCGAGAAGCCGACCAGGATCGGCAGGCTGCGCGTGCCCGGCGCCATGTTCATGAACCGGGCGAAGGCCGGCCCGGTCAGGCCGGATGCTGTCGGCACCTCCGCCGTCTGCAGCCCGTCGGTGGCCGGGATGTCGCCCTGCCAGCCGCTGACGACGCGGATATGGCCGTCGGGATCGGCCTTCACGCCGCCATTGCCGCGGTTCGGCACGTCATAGACCAGCACGCCGCTGGCCTGTTTCGGGTCGGCCGGCAGGGCGATGGCGAAGGTGGCGCTGTACTCGACCTTGCCGCGGGTGTTGCGCGGCGCCTGCCGCAGGTCGGTGATGATCGCATTGGCCGGGTCGGCCGGGTCCAGCTCGCCCCGGAAGCGGCCGCGCAGGACCTCATAGGCCGGGGCGCCGGGTTTGGCTGGGGCGGCGGCCTCCTGCCGCTCCACCGTGAAGCTGACGAGGCGGGCCTGGGCCAGGTCCGGCAGACCCAGCGCCAGGATGGACAGCGCCGCGGCGCGGATGATGCAACCCCTCATGCATTTCCCCCGTTGTGTTGGTTCAGCCGGCGGTGCCGGCGTCCAGCTCCAGGTCGAGCAGGGCGGAGGACAGCGACTTGCCGTGACTGTCCAGCGCCAGCGAGGTGGTGACGCCGCTACCCAGCACGCCGCTTCCGACGAAATGCAGGGCCGACAGGCCGGGCAGCTCGAAGCGGGTGAAGCGCCCGGCCACGGCGCCGCAGAGATGCGCCTCCACTCGCTCCGCCGTCACCGCGCGGCGCAGGCGGTCGTAGTCGGCGGGGTCGCGGGCGATCACGCTCAGCGTGGTGGTGTCGCCCTTGTCGCCGGCGCGGGCATGGGCGAGCTGGCCGAGGCGGACCATCATGCCTCCAGGATCTCGACCGCGGGGCTGACGGCCCGGCGGTCGATCAGGGTCGAGACGATGCCCACGACCGGGCGCAGGGCGCTGCGCACGCCGCCCCCGGCCGCCGGGCCGTTGGTGTACAGACTTTCCACCTCCCGCGCCGCATCGGCCGCGGCCTCGGCGGTGGCGGCGCGGGCGCACAGCCGCAGCCGAACCTCCGACGGCGCCCCGCCGCGCAGCCGGCCCGGCAGCAGCGCATCGACCCCGACCAGGTCGAGCCGCAGATCGGTGATGTCGCCGCGGCGGGCCAGGCGCTCGCGCACGATCTCGGCGGCGCGCCGGCCGCGCTCGACCGCGCCGCTGCCGCCGTAGGAGATGCCGGCCTCGGCCTCCCAGCCGGCCTCATAGGCGACGCTGACCTTCAGCGACTCCGGCCGAATCCGCCCGCGCGCCCCGGCGACGACGACGCGGTTCTCGCCCTGCTCGGCCACCGACACGCCGGTGACGTCGAGCACGACATCCGGGGTGACATAGGCGCCGGGGTCGGTGACCTCGTACAGCAGCTGCTCGGTCACGGTGGCGCGGCTGACCCGCCCGCCGGTGCCCGGCAGCTTGGTCACGGTGATGCCGCCGCCCGCCGTCACCTCGGCGATCGGGAAGCCGAGATCGGCCAGGCCGGGCGCGTCGCTGCCGTCGGCATCGGTGAAATAGCCGCCGGTGACCTGGCCGGCGCATTCCATCAGGTGCCCGGCCAGGGTGGCGGTGGCGATGCGGCCGGCATCGTCCAGCGCCCAGCCGAAGCGCCAGGCCAGCGGCGCCACGAACAGCGACGGGTCGGCGACCCGGCCGGTGATCACCAGCTGCGCCCCGGCCTCCAGCGCCGGCAGCATCGCATCGGCGCCGAGATAGGCGTTGGCGGCGATCAGCGGGCCATGCGCGGCCAGCGGCCTGCCGTCCTCGAGGGCGAGGGCGGCCGGGTCGATCCGGTCCAGCACGTCGTCGCCGGTCACCACCGCGATCCGCATCGCCAGCCCGAGCTCGCGGCACAAGGCAGCGGCGCGGCGGCCGGCGCCCACCGGGTCGGCGGCGCCCATATTGGTCAGCACCCGGATGCCCTGGGCGGCGACGCCGGGCAGAACCGGGCGCAGCCGGCGCTCCAGCAGCGGGTCGAAGCCGGCATCGGGATCGGCCCGGCGGCGGCGATGGGCCAGGGCGATGGTGCGCTCGGCCAGGCATTCGAACACCAGCGCGTCCAGCTTTCCGCGCGCCACCAGTTCGGCCGCGGGCTCCAGCCGGTCGCCGGCGAATCCGGCACCGGCCCCGATCCGCATCGTTGTCGGCATTCAGATGGCTCCCGTGGCCCAGGCGACGGCCGTCATGACGAGGGTCGAGGCGAAGGCCCATTTGAAGATGAAGCGCTGATGGGCGCCGAGCTGCACCCCGGTCAGCCCGACCAGGATGAAGGTCGAGGCGGTCAGCGGGCTCAAGGGGAAGCCGGTGGTCATCTGGCCCAGGATCGCGGCCCGGCCGATCGCCAGCGGGTCCTGGCCCAGCGCCTCGGCGGTGCCGGCGAAGACCGGCAGGATGCCGTAGTAGTAGGCGTCCGGCGTGAACACCAGGCTCAGCGGCATGCCGGTCACCGCCACGATCTGCGACAGGTAGGGCGCCAGGCTCTGGGGCACGATGGCCACCAGCGCCTCGGCCATGGCGCCGATCATCTTGGTGCCGCCCAGGATGCCGGTGAAGATGCCGGCGGCGAAGATCATCGCGGTGACGGTGACGACGCTGTCGGCGTGCTTCACCAGCCGCTCGCGCTGCTGCTCCCAGCGCGGATAGTTGACCAGCAGGGCGATGGCGAAGGCGGTGATGAACAGCACCGGCAGCGGCCACAGCCCGGCCAGCAGCGCCACGATCAGGACGACGGTCAGAGCGGCGTTGAACCAGGCCAGGTGCGGCCGGCGCGCCGCCCGCTCGGCCTCGGTCGGCTCGACCAGCGCCACCGCGTCGACGCCATGGGCGATGCCCAGGCGCTTGCGCTCGCCGCGGCCGATCAGCCAGGCCGCGATGAACACCCAGACGAGGCCGGCGATCATCGCCGGGATCACCGGGTTGAACAGGGCCGCGGCGTCGGTCTTCAACACCGCCATCGCCCGCGCCGTCGGGCCGCCCCAGGGCAGCAGGTTCATGGTCCCGGCGGCGAGGCAGATGATGCCCGGCAGCACCAGCGGGTTCAGGCCCAGCCGGCGGTGCACCGGCAGCAGCGCCGTGACCGTGATCAGGAAGGTGGTGGCGCCGTCGCCGTCCAGCGCGACCAGCATGGTCAGCAGGGCGGTGATCAGGCACAGCCGCACCGGGTCGCCCTGCACCAGGGACAAGAGGCCGCGGATCGGCCGGTCGAAGATGCCGGTGTCGAGCATCAGCCCGAAATACAGCACCGCGAACATGATCATGATGCCGACCGGCGCGACCTTGACGATGCCGTCCAGCATCATCGGGCCGAGGCCGGCGCCGAAGCCGCCGAGCAGGCCGCCGGCCAGCGGCACCAGCACCAGCGCGACCAGCACCGAGACGCGGCCGCTGAGGATCAGCGCCAGGAACACTGCGATGGTCAGAAACCCCAGGGCCGCCAGCATGGTCATCCTCCCGTTGTGGCGGCCGTCCTTCCGGCGGCGACCGCTCGGCCTCAGGACGCCATGGCGGGTGGTGGAACGAGAAGTGAATTTGTGTCATCGATTGATGCATGAAACGCATCAACCTGTCCCTGTTCGAGATCGAGGTGTTCCTGCAGGTCGACCGGCTGCGCAGCTTCCGGGCCGCGGCCGAGGCTCTGGGGATGTCGCAGCCCGCGGTCAGCCGGGCGGTGGCGCGGGCCGAGGGGCGGCTGGGAATCCGCCTGTTCGACCGCAACACCCGGACGGTCGAGCCGACGCCGCAGGGACGGGAGTTCGCCGCCATCGCCGGCCGGCTGATCGGCGACCTGCGGTCTTCGCTCGACGATCTCGGCGATTATTTCCGCTCGGCCCGCGGCCGCGTCGCCGTCGCCGGGCTGCCCTCGGTCACGGCCGGGCTGCTGCCGCCGGTGATCGACCGGTTCCGCCGCAGCCATCCGGGCGTATCGGTCGGCGTCATCGACACTCTGCTCGACGGCGTGGTCGGCGCGGTGCTGAGCGGCGAGGCCGATCTCGGCATCGCCGGCCGGCCGGCGCCCGACGGCAAGGTCGAGTTCACGCGGATCCTGTCGGACCGCTTCGTCGCCATCCTGCGCCAGGATCACCCGCTGGCGCGGGCTTCGGCCGTCACCTGGGCCGACCTGGCGGGCTTCCCCTTCGTCGCCATGTCGCGGATCACCAGCGTCCGGCCGCTGACCGACCGCGGCTTCGCCCAGGCCGGGGTGGCGGTGGAGCCGGAGTTCGAGGTGTCGCATCTCGCCACCGCCGGCGCGCTGGTGGCGGCCGGGCTCGGGGTGACGGCGCTGCCGGTGCTGACCCTGCCGGTGCTGGCCCATCCGGCCCTGACCACGCGCCTGCTGCAGGGGCCGGAGGTGACCCGCGACATCGGCGTGCTGACCCGGTCGGGCCGGACGCTGTCGCCGGCGGCGGCGGCGTTTCGCGACACCGTGCTCGCCTCCGGCGATCCCGCCGCCATGGCATGAGAAAGGCCCGGCCGCTGGTGCGGCCGGGCCCCTGGTTCCGTCGCCGATGGTGCGGCGATTACTCGGCCGGAGCCGACTCGTCCGACGGCATGGTCTGGTCCATGGTGGGAGCCTGCTCCATCGCGGGCGCCTGATCCATGGTCCCCGGCTGCATCGGCTGGGCCGGGGCCATCTGGCCGGGCATCATCTGCTGCGGCGTGGCTCCGGCGCTCAGCTGCTGCTGGTTGAGATTGCGGGTCTGCTCCTCCTCCGCCGCGTTCTGCGCGCTCTTGCTGCCGCGGTGCCGGCGGGGGGTCTGGTCCTCGGCGTTCGAGGACTGCATGTGCTTGCGATGGTGGGTGCCCTGAGTCGGCTCTGACGGCATGTTCGCGGCGGGAGCCTCGACCGACGGCGTCGTGCCGGGCACCGCCGGCTCGGTCCCGGTCTGGGCCAGGGCGGGCGCGGCGGCCAGCGCCGACACGGCGAGGGCGGTAAAGACAAAACTCCTGCGCATGAAGATCTCCATCGAGGGATGCTGAAGATCGGGGCCACAGGCACAGACGGCCGCGGCACGTGAACCGATCCCTTCCCTAACGACCGGACCGGCGATACCGATCCGGGGAAAATGCCTTCATGAACGATATTTCATGTTTCCGGGGATCGTCTGGCGGGCCGGCCGCGAATCCTGGAGACGGACGAAAAAGAGGCCCGGCTGCCTGAGCAGCCGGGCCTCGCGGACCGCGGACCTCGCCTCGGAAGGGGGGGTGGAAGCGAGGGCCTGTT
Organism: Inquilinus sp. CA228; assembly: GCF_052078665.1. Lineage (NCBI taxonomy): Bacteria > Pseudomonadati > Pseudomonadota > Alphaproteobacteria > Rhodospirillales > Rhodospirillaceae > Inquilinus > Inquilinus sp. CA228. Next base: position 98,987 of record NZ_JBQJIK010000020.1, read on the forward strand.
GCGGCCCGAACCGGTTACTTCGCCTTGCTCAGCTGCTCCTCGTTCAGCTTGCGGGTCTGGTCCTGCTCGCTGTTGGCGCTGCGATGCGCGACCGGCTTGCGATGATGAGTCCCGGCCGCGTGGTGGGTCTTCATCTTCATCGGCGCGGCGGCGGCCGGTGCCGCCACGGCGGGCTGGGTCTGTGCCATCGCCAAGGCGGGGGTAAGGGCGAGGGCGGGCACCGCAAGAACGGCGAACAGAAGGCTCCTGCGCATGGGACGATCTCCATCGAGGGGACAACGAAGATCGGAGGAGAGGCGGGCGGGAGGCCACGTCTTGGCTCCGACGAACGAACCCTACGATGCCGGAGCTAACGCCTGCGTGGGCGAAAGATGAAATCCACGTAACGATCGGGACCGAGCGAAGCGGCAGAGGGGATCGTCGTCGCGAGTACATGTCCAGCGGATAGATGGGTGACATTTTAGACCGGATAGATGGGTGACAGATGCGTCGGGGTTGGGCGCCTGCGCGCAAGCGCCCCAACCCGACGCAGTCGCTTCTGCTGGGGGTCGATCACCCCGATCGGCGTGTTGTAGAAGCGCATGCGCAGCTCGCCGGTTTCGCGTTCCTCGATGGCGACCCATTCGCCGACCAGAACCTCGGACACGAACAGGAAGTCGCCCGCCCACTTGATCTCGCCGTTCGAGCGCACCCGGCGGATATCGGCTTCCCGCGGGTACTCCGGCTCCGGCAGACGCTTCGGCAGCGGCCGCGGCGACGGCTGATAGTGCCGCGCCGGCGGCGTCTGCCCCAAGGCTTCGTGCGGCCGTTCGTGGTTGTAATACGCCCGGAATTCGGCAAAGCGCGCGGCCTGGGCCGCCCGGTCGGCCGCCGGCGGCTCGATCGCCTCCCGCAGGGTCAGATGGAACCGCTCCTGACGCCCGTTCTGCTGCGGCTTGCCCGGTGCCGTCCGCTCGTGGCGGATGCCCAGCTTCGCCCACCAGGCGCTCAGCCGCGTCAGCCCGGTAACCCCGGGCGAGGC